>CAJWBY010000201.1 GCA_913020705.1 uncultured Colwellia sp. | reverse complement strand
CGCCCTTTTGAAGTCAGTTTCATTGTGTACCCCTATCGAATCGTCGGCAATTTTACATAACCCTATAAAATAGTCAAGTAAATACCCGACTGTTTTACTCAAGTATTCTACGCTTGTTTAAAATATAGTCAATCGATAGCAAGATACAAAATAATATTGGGATAAAAAATCATAGTGGGCGTATGTGATAATGATACTAAATTTCTGGATCAAATGATTCGACAATCATTTCACGACGCTTAGCAGCGGCTTTTTCATCATCAACAAATTCTCCAACGCGTAATTCAGGTAATGCTTCCTGACAAACTTCACCACCGAGCTGGTTCACTTCACGACATAAATCAGTCACTTTACTATCCATCAAGTGCATATGATCTAAAACACGGCCGATAGCCTTAGCAACCGGATCTGGATTGTCGGCTGATACAGCATAAGCATCAAAACCAAACTTTTTCGCTGCCTGATCCCGTTGCTCTTTTTCAGATTTACTTTTTTCATTAACAATACGTGCAGGGATACCAACAGCAGTAGCATTAGCAGGCAAGTCTTTCACTACTACAGAATTAGAACCAACTTTGCCGCCCTTACCTATTGTTATAGGACCAAGCACCTGCGCACCTGCCCCAATAACGACATTATCTTCTAATGTAGGATGACGTTTGCCAGCATTCCAGCTCGTTCCGCCAAGCGTTACACCATGATAAAGCGTAACATCATCTCCAATTTCAGCAGTTTCGCCAATGACGATGCCCATACCGTGATCGATAAAAAATCTACGGCCGAGTGTGGCTCCAGGATGGATTTCAACTCCCGTTAGCCAACGAGAAAATGTTGAAATTAAACGCGCAAGTAAGTGCCAGTTATTCTTCCATAACTTATGACTCAAGCGATGAATCCAAATAGCATGCATGCCAGGATAATTAGTTAAGACTTCTAATGTATTGCGAGCTGCTGGATCTCTATCAAAGACACTTTTGATATCTTCTTTGATACGGCTGAACATAATTCTATCCTTCTCTATATTGGTGTATGTAAACACCAATATAATAAGTGTCTACTATAATTATTCTTTATTCTGTTCTTTATTTTCGTTTGCTTTAGCTGTTCTTTGTACTGAAGCTAAAATACCACGCATCATTTTTACTTCTTTTACATCTGGGCGTGCTCGAGTAAATAGACGGCGTAACTTAGTCATCACCAATCCTGGGTGAGAAGGCGTAATAAAACCAGTCGCTTTTAATGCTTCTTCAAAATGCTGATAAAAACGTTCTGTTTCTTCCATAATTGGAAACTGTTCTTCTTCATCAACAACTTTCTTCGGTAGATTCTTACTTAGATTCTCACCATTAATTTTAAATTCTTTTTGTTGATCAATTAAAAAGCTCGTGCGCACTTCATAACTGAGTGTTTGTACCGCCATCGCTAAGTTCAACGAACTATACTCAGGATTTGCAGGGATCTGCACATGAAAATGACAAAGTTGTAATTCATCATTGGTTAAACCACTACTTTCACGACCAAATACGAGTGCAACAGGAAAATTGTGAGCTTCTTCAACAAGCTTTTCTCCACACCCTCTTGGTTCTAACATCGGCCAAGGAAGAGTTCTAGAACGCGCACTAGTCCCAACAACCAAGCCACATTCACTAATAGCTTCAGCTAAAGTTCCTACAACCTTTGCATTTTTTAACACGTCAGTAGCGCCCGCAGCTAAAGCTTGTGCCTGACCATTTGGCATTTCAATAGGATCAACTAATATGAGTTCACTTAATCCCATAGTTTTCATGGCGCGCGCAGCTGAACCAATATTACGACAATCGGAAGTATTGACTAATACAATACGAACATTGCTTAAAAGTGATGATTGTTCTGACATTATCTTCAATTACTCAGTTTGTAGCTAAACTATAATAAGTTAACTATCTAGATGGCTAAAATTAAGGATAATATTATCACAGAACATTAACCTTGTGCTGAGAAAAAATCATCAATTTTTATTAAAATGATTAGTACGAATAATTATGTGTTAGTTATTAAACATCTATAAGAATTTTAATGCTTTAGCGATATTAAAAATTTATGGTCGCTAATCACATATAATTTTGCTATAATTTGCGCGCTTGAAAATCCGCTCGGCGGCAAGCCTCGTTCTTTATAAAAGTTGTTATACTGTTTAATTCTATTTACTAGATATGTAAAAGGTAGTCTCTATATGCATCCTATGCTTAATATTGGTATTCGCGCTGCGCGTAACGCAGGTAAAGTTATTGTTCGTGCCATTGAACAATTAGATAAAGTTGAAGTTCAAGCTAAAGGCACAAATGATTTTGTGACTAGCGCTGACTTAAGCGCTGAAGAAGCCATTATTGAAACCTTAAAAAAATCATACCCTGACCACACTATAATTGGTGAAGAATGTGGCGTGATTAAAGGAAAAGATGATAATTTCCAATGGATTATTGATCCTATAAACGGTACAACAAACTTTATTAAAGGCATCCCTCACTTCTCAGTGTCTATTGCTTTAAAAGTGAAAGGCAAGCTTGACCAAGCAATTATTTTTGATCCTTCACGTGGTGAATTATTTACTGCTAGTCGCGGTAAAGGTGCTCAACTTAATGGCTTTCGTATACGTGTAAAGCAACATAAAGAACTTTCAGGTGCAATTCTCGCAACTGGCTTTCCATTTAAGCACAAGCAACACAGCAACGCTTATTTAGAAATGTTTAAAACATTATTCACAAAGTCTTCAGATTTACGTAGCTCAGGTTCTCCTGCATTAGATTTAGCATACGTAGCTGCTGGACGCGTTGACGGTTATTTTCAAATAGGCTTGAAGCCTTGGGAATCTGCTGCGGGTGAATTATTAATTATTGAAGCTGGTGGTTTAGTAACCGACTTTGTTGGCGACCATAACCATACCGTATCTGGTAATGTTGTTGCAGCCTGCCCTCGTTTGTTAAAAACCATTTTAAAAGATATACGACCTCATTTAGGTGAAGCTCTTAATAAATAAAGCTTCTACCTAATTTAAAAGCGCTTTTAGCGCTTTTTTTATATCTATGAAATAATAATTAACAATAAATTTACTTATTCTTAGCACTTATATTGGCGTTCTATTGAATAAAGGGCACAATATCAATACTAAGAAATAATAATTATAATAGGTTTCCCAATGAAATGGACTGCACTAAGCTTTTCGATAATTACTGCCCTTTCTATAGCTGGCTGTAATACAACAGAAACACCATCACAAACCGAATTAAACAAACAAAGTATTAATAAACCTTCGGCGAATAGCGCTATAAATATCGAATACAATAAATTTGTTTTAGATAATGGTTTAGAAGTTGTTTTTCACGTAGACCGTTCAGATCCAGTTGTTGCTGTAGCGCTCACCGCACATGTAGGTTCAGCAAGAGAAATTCAAGGCAGAACTGGCTTTGCTCATTTATTCGAACATTTACTCTTTTTAGAATCAGAAAACCTTGGCAAAGGGGGCTTAGACAAAATGAGCGCTCGTATTGGTGGTTCTGGGGCAAATGGTTCAACAAGTCGAGATAGAACTAATTATTTTCAAACGGTACCCAATAATGCCCTAGAAAAAATGATCTGGGCTGAAGCCGACAAATTAGGTTTCTTTATAAACACAGTAACAGAAGAAGTGCTGGCAAAAGAAAAACAAGTTGTAAAAAATGAAAAACGACAATCAAATGACAACCGCCCATACGGCCATACTCAATACGTTATTGATAAAAACCTTTACCCTGAAGGTCATCCATACAACTGGCAAGTTATTGGCTCATTAATCGATCTACAAAATTCAACACTTCAAGATGTTAAAGATTTTTTCAAAAGCTGGTATGTACCGAATAATGTTACTTTAGTTATTGCTGGCGACTTCGAAGAAGCAGAAGCAAAAGCTTGGGTACATAAGTACTTTGATGAAATTGAAGCCGGTGAGAAAATAGAGCCTTTAGCAAAACAATCTGCAAATTTAACACAAACAAAAAAAATCTATCATGAAGATAACTTTGCAAAATTGCCTGAACTCAGCTTAACGTGGCCAACTGTTCCGCAATATCATCCTGACAGTTATGCTCTAAACGTGTTAGTTGAATTACTAAGTGATGGTAAAAAAGCGCTACTTAACCAAAAGTTAATTGATGATTTGAAGTTAACCTCGCGTGTCACCATGTATCAATATCAATCAGAGTTAGCTGGTCAATTAATGTTGCAAGTAAGAGGTTTTGAAAATACGCCTTTAGATAAAGTTAACCAAGCAATAAATGAAGCGCTTATTGAGTTTGAAAATAAAGGTTTCAGTGAACAAGACTTATCTACGATTAAAGCAGGACAAGAAACAACGTTTTACCGTGGGCTTTCAAGTGTTTTAGGCAAAGGTTTCAGACTAGCTCAATATAATATATTCACGAAAGATCCTGGTTTTATTAATAAAGAAGCTAAAAATATTCTTGCCGTTACTAAAGAAGATGTTTTACGCGTTTACAATAAATATATAAAGAACAAACATGTTGTTGCCACGAGTTTTGTGCCAAAAGGCCAACAAGATTTAGCGTTAAAAAATTCGGTAAAGTCACAAATTACTGAAGAGAAGATTGTTGCCAATGCAGAACAAAGTTTTGATGCATCTCAGCAGTCCACTTACACCAAAACACCATCAACATTTGACCGTTCTGTTGAACCGACTTACGGTAAAACACCAATACTTTCAGTACCTAAGGTTTGGGAAGAACAACTTAACAATGGTTTACAAGTTTATGGAATAAAGAATGCTGAAGTCCCGTTAGTACAACTTAATATTGATATTGCAGGTGGCTTATTATTTGATGACGCTGAAAAAGTGGGTGTAGCTAATTTAGTCGCAGAACTCATGAACAAAGGCACTAAAAATAAAACCCCTACACAACTTGAAGAAGCTATTAAGAAACTAGGTGCCACAATTAATGTTTATGCGACTCAAGAGTCAATAAAAATTACAGCAAGTACTTTAGCAAGAAATCATCAAGCAACTGTAGACTTAATTACAGAAATGATTGTTGAACCTCGCTGGGATGAAAAAGAATTCTCATTAACTAAACAAGACATAATCAGTCGAATAAAACAGCAACAAACAAACCCACGTCAATTAGCTAATAACCAAATGAATAAGTTACTTTATGGTGAAAATAATATTTTATCGAATAACTTATTAGGCACTATAGCGTCTGTTAATAAAATTAGTTTAGGCGATTTAAAAGCCTTTTATAAAACAAAACTAACACCTAGCTTAGCTAACATTCATATTGTTGGTGATATAAATAAAATAGACGTATTAGCTTCTTTCAATAATTTAGAAAAGCTTTGGTTTAAAACAGATGCAGTGTTACCTGACATTAAAACACCTTCATTACCGAGTAAATCAAAAATATATTTCTATGATGTACCTAATGCAAAGCAATCTCAGTTAAGAATTGGCTTCCCCGCTATGAATGCAATGCATGAAGACTATTACAGTGCTCAGGTGATGAATTACATTTTAGGTGGTGGCAGTTTTGCTTCAAAATTGACGCAAGAGTTAAGAGAAGGAAAAGGTTATACCTATGGTGTTAGCTCACGCTTTAGTGGTAGTAAATTAAATGGTGAGTTTATTATTAGTAGCGGTGTTCGTACTAACGTAACCTTAGAGGCTATTGCTTTAATAAAATCATTGGTTGAAGACTATCAAAAGGACTTTACAACTAAAGACTTAGAAACGACTAAAAGTTACTATTTAAAAAGTAATGCAAGAAAGTTTGAAACATTTAATGCAAAATTGGCGATATTAGAAAATATGAGCCAATACGATTTACCTGCAAACTATGTATTAGAGCGAGCATCATTAGTTGAAAGCTTAAAATTAGACAACATCAAATCATTAGCCAATAAGCATTTACATCATGACCAAATGATTTACTTAGTTGTTGGCGATGCTAAATCACAATTGCCACGTTTGAAGGCTTTAGGTTTAGGAGAGGCCATTCTTATAAATGCTGAGTAATTAAATTAACTAACCTTCAACGTTGTACTTCATTTCAAGGTTGAAGGTTCTTATATTTACTGATTAGCACTAAAAAAAGTAGAGAATAATCACTTCAAAGTCCCCGTTAAATCAATCTATTAAAGATACCTTAAAACACTAAAAGACTTCTGTGAAAAGATGCTGATAAATTTATTTTATTTTGCAGTTCCAGTCTCTCGTTTATCCTGCATAAATAAAACAAACAGAAACCCGACGAATGCAGCGAATGCGGCAAGATTATAGGCAAGTTCACTTCCCTCGCCTCCTTGCCAAACAATACCGGCAATATAAGCTCCTATTGCTCCACCTAAGCCATATACACCACCAATATAAATAGCTTGCCCACGATTCTGTTGGTCATCATTGAAATGTTGATGAATAAATTGAATAGAAACACTATGGTACAAGCCAAAGCTCAGCGCATGTATACATTGAACCATGACTAAAACCCAAATAACATCAGCAAAGCTTCCAGTCATAAACCAGCGTAAAGCCGTTAATAATATGCTCAAGGCTAATAGCGTTTTTAAACGAAAATATCTGAAAAACACACTTGCATAGACAAAAATAAGAATTTCAGCGATAACAGAAATAGCAATAAAAATACCTACAGCAAACCCAGGGTAATTAAGCTCTCTAAGATAAAGTGCGAAAAAGCCGTAATAAGGGCCAAAACTCATTTGCAGCATCACACCAGCAATAAAAAAATACATAAACGAGCGTTCAAATATCTTATCTCTCATGCTTTCTATACTTTGCGAACTACTCTTTGCACTTCTTACTGGCTTCAATTTCATGCTTGATAAAAATAAACCCGCAAGCACAAATACACCTAAATAAGTGAATGCATCAGCAGAATATCGCTCAATCAAATCGCCAGCCACAACCGCTAAAAAAATAAATCCTATACTGCCCCATAAACGAATGCGCGCATAAATTTTCGCACTTCTCCGAATAGAACTCAGGGTGAGTACTTCAAGTTGAGGTAAGACTGCCGTCCAGAACAAACTAAACACAGCTAAACAGAAAACAATTGGCCA
>CAJWBY010000200.1 GCA_913020705.1 uncultured Colwellia sp. | reverse complement strand
GACTTAGGCTTCATTTATCAAAATGGACAACTAACACATCCAAGATTTGATCAAAAATGGCAATGTCAAAGCATTCAATATCGGCAAGAAAACCAAAAGCATTGGCTTTTTTCTGCGCTCAACATTTCTCAGCTATTAAATAAAAATAGTAGTGCGACCCAAGAAAATTTGATCCGTGTTTTAGCGCATGAGTTACGCAACTCATTAACGCCTATGGCATCGATGACTGATACGCTTTTATCATCAGATGAATTAAATGAACAACAAACCCGTTTAGTACTTTCTCGTATTCATAAACGCAGTAATCGTTTGTTATCTTTTATAAGTGAATACAGCAAATTAACTCAACTGCCACCGCCTAAATTAGGATGGTTTGATTTAATTGAAGTTATTGATGAAGCGAAATTATTGGTTAACGAACAAATTTGTATTATTGAATTCCAAGGTAATCAACAATGCTTTGGGGATGAAGAACAAATAGCGCAAGTGATCATAAACTTAGTAAAAAATGCTCAAGAAGCAAATGAAAACCCTCAAACCAAAATTGTCATAAAAGCTTATTACAAACAAGAACAACAAATAATTGAAATAGAAGATAACGGGCCGGGTTTTGCTAATCTCAACAATGTATTAACCCCTTTCTATACCACTAAACCTGGAGGTTCTGGAATTGGTCTATCGTTATGTGCAGAAATAGTAAAAAATCACTCTGGCCAGCTTAATGTAGATAACATTTATCAATTAGAAAAGATAACTGGCGCTAAAGTATCAATGCAGTGGCCTCTTAATTAGAGACCTGATCTATTACGCGTTAGTAAATTACCTTCGACCGTATTTATTTTTAGGTCCAGAGCGTTTTTTACTGTCTTGGTTTTCACCTAACGCTTTTTTTCTGTCACGTTGTTTCTGGCCGCCTTTTTTTGCAGGTTTTTCTGTTTTTGTTAAGTCTGGCTCATAACCAGGATACCATTGTTGCAATAAACGCGTATCAAGCACCTTTTCAACAGCTTCTAGTAACCATTCTTCACTAGGGCTCATTAATGAAACAGCTAATCCTTCATTCCCAGCTCTACCGGTTCGTCCGATACGGTGAATATAGTCCTCTGCGATATATGGAAGTTCGTAGTTAATCACATAATTTAAATCTGCTATATCCAAACCACGAGAAGCTACATCTGTAGCCACTAAAGCACGGGTTTTTCCTTCTTTAAATTCTGCCAAGGCTTTTTCTCTTGCGCCTTGAGATTTATCACCATGGATAGATTGCGTTTTAATACCGTCTTTGCACATTTCTTTCGCTAATGAATCGGCAGTTAACTTAGTACGGGTGAAAATAAGTACCTGTTTCCAATTCTTTGAGCCGATCAAAAATGAAGTTAATTCACGCTTTCGGTCACTATCAACGGTATACAGAATTTGCTCTACTTTTGATGCAGCAGCATTACGCTCGCTTACTTCAATTAACTCTGGATCTGTTAATAGGTTTTTACTGAGTTTAAAAATGGCATCGTCAAATGTTGCTGAAAATAACAATGTTTGTCGTTTAAGCGGTACACGATTTAAAATACGGTCAATCTCATCTTTAAATCCCATATCCAACATACGGTCTGCTTCATCAAAGATTAAAAACTCAAGTTCCGTTAATGCTAAAGATCCATTAATAATATGATCGAGTAATCGTCCTGGTGTTGCCACTAAAACATCTGCACCTTTATTTAATGCAGTAATTTGTGGGTTAATACTGACTCCACCATAAGCGACCGCGATATTCAGTTCGGTATTTTCAGCATAACTAACAAAGCTTTTATAAACTTGTTGAGCAAGCTCGCGTGTTGGCGTTAATACTAAAGCTCTTACCGGACGATTTTCAGGAAGACTAGTCATTAACTTCTGCAATATAGGTAAAGCAAAGGCTGCAGTTTTCCCTGTACCTGTTTGTGCTCCAGCCATAATATCTTTCCCTGCTAAAATAGCAGGAATAGCTTTTTTCTGAATAGGTGTGGCTTCATCATAACCGAGGGCTTTAATAGCGTCGGTTAAGCTTTTATCTAATGCTAAAGAAGTAAAACTCATGTAATTAACGCTGACCTTTGGCTGATTGATTTTTCTGTTTGTTTTTCAATTCTTGTTCGAGCTCTTCTGGATAGAAAACTAACCCTTGTTCATTTTGACTAGGAAAAACCACTAAGGCTAATTCATCATCTGCTAATCCATGCGACCAACGACTAAACCATTTACTTAATGAAATAGCTTCAGCCTGGCATTCTTTCCATTCGTCGGTTGCCCAAGCTTGTGCAAATGTTTGATTAGGCCAAACAGGTACACAATCTTCATCTTCGGTATTAAGCATCACACAGCCGTGTTCATCTTTTAATATCCAAATCTCATTATTTGTCACAACTTCTTTCAGAAAGTAACTTGCACGTTGGGCATCATCGTAACCTAATACTTTCTTGATTTGCTGTTCGTCGAGATTTTCTGCCATGATATATTCCTACCTAACACTGTATTTAATAGACACAGCTATTCTACAAAAATTTGCATCTCTTCGCCGATTAGTTTTCGCATTTCCATCAATCTTTTTGCAGATTCATGTTGTTTAATATCTTCTGGGGTCTCAGGTATCCATTTTGGAATTTGTTCAGACTGCCCATTTTGATCGACTGCCACCATTATTACTATACAGTGAGTCGTTAATCGACGATTAAGTGATTTAGGGTCACAAGCATTAACTTCAAGCGCTATATGCATTGATGAGTTACCCGTGTAGATTACTTTAGCCTGTACTTCTACTAAACTTCCAACATGAATCGGCGCAACAAAACGTATTCCACCTGCATAAGCTGTAACGCAATAACGACCACTCCAACCTGCAGAACAGGCATAAGCAGCCAGATCTATCCACTTCATTACTGCACCACCGTGAACCTTACCGCCAAAATTTACATCTTGTGGTTCTGCTAAAAATCTTAATGTTATATCTCTTTGTGGCTTATTCATCTTTTAACTCTCTTATTAACTATTTTGTCGTACTTAGCAGATTTCATTCCAGCTTGATATTTATATTAATATCCCGAATCTATTAGATATACCAGCAATCCTCATATTAAAATAGTAATAGTTTGCACCTTATGAGTGCGTAAAATGAATAGTAATAGGGATTAATATGAAAATTTGGGTCGATGCTGACGCTTGTCCTGTCGTGATTAAAGATATTTTATTCCGTGCAGCTGACCGGGCAAAAATTGAAACTATTTTAGTTGCAAACCATTACTTAAAAATACCACCTTCAAAATTTATATCTTTCGTACAAGTGAGTTCAGGTTTCGATGTAGCCGATGATGAAATTGTTAACCGAGCAGAAGCACATGACTTAGTAATAACTGCTGATATACCTTTGGCAGCCGAGGCCGTTGACAAAGGTTGCTTAGCGTTAAATCCTAGAGGAGAACTCTATACTGAGAGTAACATCAAGCAAAGGCTTAATATGCGAGACTTTATGGATACCCTGCGTTCTAGTGGTATTCAAACAGGTGGTGCTCCAGCTATTAGTCAAGCAGACAGACAAGCGTTCGCAAATAATCTTGATAAACTATTAGCGAAAAGAAAATAAGGCTCTTAAAGAGCCTTATTTATAGAGTATTAGCGTGTAGCAGAGTATGGGTCGCTACCGCTTTTAGGTGCAGCACTTGCTGGGCTTTTACGACGCCCTCCTGGATTAGGATTTCGATTACCGCTACTATCAGCTTTATTCCTAGGGTTTTTACTTTTCGGTTTATGACCACGCGCATTATCAGCAGAGCGTTGTCCGTCTTGATGTTCAGTTTTCGGCTTTCTAGGTTTGTTAGCTTTTACTGGTCTTAACGGACGTGATTCAACTAAAAAATTAAAAGGTTCAAAACCTGCAATTATTTCTCGAGGAATGTGTGCTTGAATCAATTGTTGTACATCGTTTAATAAATCAATTTCATCAGAACACACTAATGAAACAGCTTTGCCGCTAGCTCCAGCACGACCTGTTCTTCCGATTCTATGCACGTAGTCTTCTGGAACATTTGGCAATTCAAAATTAACAACCTGCGGTAATTGGTCAATATCAATACCACGTGCTGCTATATCAGTTGCAACAAGCACGCTTACAGTACCTGCTTTGAAGTTTGCTAATGCCTTGGTCCTAGCTCCCTGACTTTTATTTCCATGAATTGCAGCAGCTTGAATACCTTCCGCTTCCAGTTGTTTTGTTAGTTTATTAGCACCGTGTTTTGTTTTCATAAAGACTAGCACTTGTTGCCAGTTATTATCTTTAATAAGTGCTGTAAGTAGTGCTTGTTTTTTCTTTTTATCAACGGGATATATTATTTGCTCAACGCTTTCTACTGTGGTGTTTCTTGGGCTGACAGAAATTTCAACAGGATTGTTTACTAAGCCCCGAGCAAGATCTCGTATATCTTCAGAAAAGGTAGCTGAGAATAAAAGGTTTTGACGCTGCTTAGGTAATATCGCTAGAATTTTTTTAATGTCGCGAAGAAAGCCCATGTCTAACATTCTATCAGCTTCATCTAAAACAAGAATTTCAAGTTGCTTAAAGCTAACAGCTTTTTGATTATATAGATCAAGAAGACGTCCTGGTGTTGCTACTAAAATATCGACACCTTGACGTAATCGTGAGATTTGTGGATTAATTTTTACTCCACCAAAAACTACTGCAGATGTTAAAGGTAAATGCTTGCCATACATCTCAACATTGTCATATATCTGTGCAGCTAGTTCTCGTGTAGGCGTCAAGATTAATGTTCTAGCTTGATGAGGCTTAGGCTTATTACCACCTGATAAACGTTCTAATATTGGCAAGGTGAACCCTGCTGTTTTCCCCGTTCCTGTTTGTGCAGCTGCCATAACATCTTCCCCAGATAAAACGGCAGGAATTGCTTGTGCTTGTATTGGTGATGGTTCGGTATAACCTTTCTCGGCAATTGCTTTTTGAATTTGAGCAGATAAGCCCAACGAGGTAAAACCCATAGAAAATTCTCTTTATAAAAAGTGGAAGTTGGCCAATGTACAGCGGCGTTGCAGAATACAGTATAGCTATTATAAGTGCAATTACGAGGTGATGAATCAACGTTTAAAACCCCCATTTATTCGAATAAATTCATATTGTGCTTTCGAAAGCTAGACAAGCTCATATAATTCCGCTTAAAGTCTATGTGTTAAACCGTATATTAAAAGGAGTTTAGGATTAATATCCAATACAATAAAATGCGCTTTTTGATCGTAGAACATATTAATCAGTCGCGGGATACATTAAAAATATTTGCGAACACACTCGGCGCAATGAAGGTGGATACTTGTCATCACGCCCCTGATGTTATTTCACTTTGTGAAAGTATCGAGTTTGACGTTATATTACTAGGGTATGACCTAGGTCCAGACAAAAAAAACGGTCAACAAATTCTTGAGGAATTGAGATCAAAGAATCTCATTCCAAGACAATGCACTATTGTGATGATAACGGCGGAAGTTTCTCAAGGAATGGTATTAGCTGCTTTAGAACATAAACCCGATGAATATCTTACTAAACCCTACTCTCTTAATGATTTGAACGGACGATTAAAAAGATGTTTTCTCAAAAAAAACACCATGCTCGATATTTATCAAGCTATGGATAATCGTGATTATAAAAAGGTACTCAAACTATGTGAATCAACCCGAATTGTTAACTCAATTCATAAAACAGAGTGTTTAGGTATTAAATCAAGACTCTACTATGAATTAAAACAATTTGAAAAAGCCAGTGAAATATATGAAGCTTACCTTGGTGCAACGAACTGTCAATGGGCAGCTATCGGTTTAGGAAAAATTGCATTAGTTAAAAAAGATTTTGAACTTGCGATTAATTATTTTAATGACGTAGTGAAAAGCTATCCACTATATTTATCTGCTTACGATTGGTTAGCCGAAACTTATGAACTAAATCATCAACCCTATTTTGCTGAAGATACTTTAGAAAAAGCACTGTTAGTTTCTCCATTATCAGTCAAACGCTTAAAGAAATATGCTGATCTGTGTTTGGAGAATGAGAACTTCGACAAAGCTACGCGTGCTTTTTCTAAGACAACAGAGCTTGCTTACCATTCTGTTCATAAACAACCAGAAAACACATTAAATTTTGTTGAAGCACTTCTTGAATATGCCGTAGAACTTAGCTCTCTTGAAGTTCGTAAACTCAGCTATAAAGCGTTTAAATCGCTTAATGTCATGCTTAAAGATTTTAATTCGGCTGAAATAAAGATACATAGTCACCTATTGGTTTCTAGATTACATCATAAAATAAAAGATCCACAGCTTGCTAAAGAAGCATTAAAAGACGCTGAAACTTTATTACATGAATTCAAAAACCAAATAACTGAGTCTGGCACAATTGCTATAGCAAAGTCCTTAATTGCTTTAGGTAAAGGCAAGTATGCTGATGAATTACTGAATGATTTAGCGCAGACAGATCCAGATAATGTAGAAATAAAATCTAAGATTAAAAGTTTATCAGATAAATCCAATCAGGACTCTGACAAGGTTGCTGCTCAAAATGCGTTAGAAGTAGGTGTTAATCTATATCGAACTGGACATTACAGTTTAGCTATAGAAAAGTTAAATAAAGCGCTGATCCATTTTCCTAATCACACAGGTATTAAACTTAATTTATTACAAGTCTTACTTGTTTCATTTGATAAAAATAGAGAAAAGTTAAACGATTTAGAACAAGCAGAAGAATTAATAGCGCAATTTAAGGATATAGAGAGTAATAGTGAATTTTATAATCGATTTACGAAAATCAATCATAAGTATATGGTAATTAAAAATAGTTTGATTTAAACAAAGATTGTTTATTAGAAGATATTGTTGGAGTGTTACAGAAGAAAAGTGGTGGAGGGAGGTGGATTCGAACCACCGAAGGCTGAGCCATCAGATTTACAATCTGGTCCCTTTGGCCACTCGGGAACCCCTCCACGGGGCCGATACTTCAACATATAAGTTGAACTATCTTAAACAGCCGCTTAAAAATGAACTCAAGGTTTCATTATTAAACTAATTAGAAGCCTAGCAATGTCCTACTCTCACATGGGAACTCCCACACTACCATCGGCGCTACTGCGTTTCACTTCTGAGTTCGGAA
>CAJWBY010000199.1 GCA_913020705.1 uncultured Colwellia sp. | reverse complement strand
TTTACTTTATTTTGTAACTCACGTATATTACCTGGCCACTTATGTGCCTTAATCGCACTTAAGCCGTCTTCTGAGAAACTTTTTACATTACGCTTATACTCAAGTGCATACAGTTGTAAAAAGTACTGAGCTAGAATTAAGACATCTTCATCACGATCTCTTAATGGTGGAATATTTAGCGTTATTTCACTCACTCGATAAAACAAATCTTCTCGGAAAGTTTTCTCAGCGACCATTTCTTCTAAATTCTGATTTGTTGCACAAACAACACGTACATCAACATTAATTTCTTGGCGCCCGCCAAGACGTTCAATGGTTTTTTCCTGCAAGAATCGTAATAATTTAGCTTGTAAACTGAAAGGCATATCCCCAATTTCATCAAGAAATAGTGTTCCGCCTTCAGCGCATTCTATTTTACCTTTAGTTGAGCGATGTGCGCCTGTAAAAGCCCCTTTTTCAAAACCAAACAATTCACTTTCTAATAGGTTTTCAGGAATAGAAGCACAGTTAATAGCAACAAATGGTTTGTCGCTACGATCACTTGCGATATGAACGGCATTGGCTGTTACTTCTTTTCCGGTACCACTTTCACCTAATAACAATGCTGTGATCTGGGTTGGTGCAATCCGCTTAACCATCATACGCAAACGGTCAATGGCTTCACTATTACCGATAATGCCAATATCACTGCCTGCGACTTGACGCATTTTCCGGTTTTCTTCTTCAATTGCAGCAACACTAAAAGCACGAGCCACAATGACATTTATAACGTCAGGGTCTATCGGTTTCTGATAAAAGTCATAAGCACCTGCTGAAATTGCTTTTAAAGCATTAGTGCGATCGTCATTACCGGTTATGACAATAACTTTAGTATGAGGTGCAATCGTTAAAATTTCTTGTAACGCAGCTAAACCTTCAGTGGCATTTGCTTCATCTGGCGGCAAACCTAGATCTAGAGTGACTACTTTAGGTTCGTGACGACGTACTGCCGCAACCGCACTTTCACGGTCGTCTGCCAATACCGCTTCAAAATCAGACAAACTCCATTTAAGTTGTTTTTGTATTCCTTTATCATCATCAATGATCAGTAACTTTTCCATGCTGCTAAAACCTTTTTTTTATCACAATGTTTGCTTTCAATAATTTATGCATAAACGGGGTTTATCGGTAAATCTATAATAAATGTTGTTCCCTCGCCTTCAATACTTTCGACTTTAAGAATGCCTGCAATACCTTCAATAAATTGTTTAGCTTCAAATACACCAATGCCCATTCCAGCATTACCTTTGGTCGTATCGAAAGCTTTAAATAATCGATTATGAATAAAGCTTTTGGACATACCACAACCATTATCAGTTATTTTGACTACGATATGATTTTCTTGCTGAGTTAATTCTACTTTAACCCAACCTTGCTTCTTTGTCGCTTCTTGGGCGTTTTGTATTAAGTGGTTTAATACAGAATGAAATGTTTCTTCATCTATCGCCATTTCACAATCATTGATTCTGTGAAATGTCACACGGGGTAAATCAACATTTCTTTGCTCTACAACTGCATCAACCACTTTGGAAATATCAACCAACTGACTTTCAGATTGAGCCACTTGCTTATTTCGTAATTGTGATAACACTTTAGACAACCGTTCTGTCGCTGACTCAACTGTTTCAAATACATCTGCAATAAATTCAGGATTATCTCCATGTTTTTTCGCGTTAGTACTTATTAACGCTAACTGAGCTTGAACATTTTTCAAATCGTGAACTAAAAACGCAGACATACGATTAAATGCATCGAATTGCTTTGATTCGGCTAATTTGTCGTTAGCTTCATGCAAAGAAACAAAATTCCCCAGCTGTTTAGAAATAGCAAAAAGTAAATCTCGATCTTCCCAGTTTAATTGTTTAACTTTATTTTTTCCCGCTAACAGGAACATACCATAAAAGGCTTTTCCTATGAAAATAGGGACTACAATTCTTATATCATTGGTATCAATAAGGTCTAAATCTAAGACTAAATCAGGATATACCTCTGGAGTTTGTCTATATTCTTCAATATCAATGATCCAGCCTTGTCTCTGACAGAAAAGACTGAATTGTACTATTTGATCGTTAAAAGAATCACCCAAAGTAATATTTTCATGATATTGAACACTAAAACGTTTATCAGTTACTTTTTTTAAAACTCCACCACCGTGTGCATCAACTTTAGACATCATGATTTGGGTGGCCATTTGATAATAACTTTCTGCATTTGTGGTTTCTATTTTTTCAATTAAATTTAGCCATTCATCTCGATATTCATATTTATTGGCAAAAAAGTTTTTCGCAATAAACACCTTTAACTTGCGACGTAAAGATTCAGTAATCAATAATGCGACTAAGACCACAACACTCAGAATTAAAAAACCAATACTAACAACGCTTCCCCATTCCCCCCCCATATAATTAATGACATAACCTGCGAAGGCCATAACCAATAAATAAATACCACCGATCATTAGCATCGAGCTATAAAAAACAACATGGCGAGAAACAAAAATACGTACTGACCCATTTCGAATTCGGCGAGTGCTAATTAAAAGTAGTGGAACGACGAGAAGAGAAATAAGACCTCGACTAAACCAAAAATCAAAATCAATACCCCCTACCATAGTAGCTTGCGCGTATAGCACAAAATCAAAGATTGCTACGCTCGCTAAGGCAATAACCATTGGCCAAATAGCCAAACGTACTTGTAAATTTGCACTACGGTAAAGTTGCTCTAGAAGTACTAAGCTCCATAAATTAAGTAAGATAAAAAGGAGAAATAAATATTCATAGGAGTAATTAAGTAACACACTCACTAACCAACAGGCCCCCATTAATATAGCCCAGACTCTAGCGTATTGACGTATGTGTGAATTATTTACAATTGCCTTAAAAGAGCGATGTTCGGTATTACAAAGAACAATTAAGAGTGACCAACAGGCAATTTTAAAACCGTCAGCCAGCATTGCCCACTGCAAACTGAACCCTATTTGTATTTGTAATGCAGCTACAACATTTGCAATAACAGTAATTAGTGCAGAAATTAATACCCAACGAGCAAGTGTCGTATTGTTACGCGCAGCAAAAATAAGTAATGCAAACACAAAATACGCAGCACTGGCTAACGAATAACCAAATAGTCCTAATGAATCCATAATATAAACTTCTTAATGAGTTTTTGTTTAATTGATTTGTTCTATTTTTTCTTTGGTAAAAATTTCAGTTAATACAGGTACCAGTAAAAAACTCGCTATTGCTGAAACACATAACCCTGAAATAATGACAACACCTAAAGGTTGCCATAAACCACCACCAAAAATAGTTAATGGCAACAAGCCACCAATTGTTGTTAATGTTGTTAATAATATCGGAGTGAAACGGGTTGCACTCGCATCTAATATTGCCTGCTGTAAATTACTTGATTCAGCAAGATTACGATTCGCAGTATCGATTAATATAATGGCATTATTCACCACAATACCAAATAAACTTATTAAACCGATAAAGGCCATCATAGAAAATGACTGACCTGTAATATATAGCCCAATAACTGATCCTGCCATCGCAAAAGGAATAGAAGTAAAAATGACGAGCGGTTGTAAAAATGATTTAAATTGCAATACCAGTACGGCAAAGATACCAATGGCAGTAACCAACATTATTTGCGCTAAGCCTGAAAAATTTTCTTGTCTAGACTCTTCTTCTCCGCCCAAGTTAAAACTTATCCCCTCAGGCAATTCATAATTATCTAAATAGTCGATAACTTTAGTGGTTAATTCATTGACTGTATGGTTCTTATCAACGTCCGCTGAAACCTTTGCCATACGTAATTTTTGATAGTGATAAAACTCAGTACGACCTTTTTGTAGTTTGGTGGTAATAAATTGATTTATCGGAATAGCTTCGCCTAAACGATTCGTAATATTAATATCAGCGAAGCCGTCGATGTCAGGTTTTTTTCGTCGCACAACAATCGGATAACTTTCACCATTATCATCATTGAACCTACCAATAGCTGTGCCTGAAAGAATTGTCTGTAAAGTCGTATCAAGTGTATTAATATCGATATTAGTTAAGCCTGCTTTTTCATAGTCGATATCTAGTAGAAGCTCTGTGTTCGCAATACCAATTGGATTATCAAGGTTTATAATACCTTCAGTGTTTTCCATCATAGCAGCTAGATCGTTAGCTACTTTCTCCAAATCGGTTAGCGACTCCCCCATTAAACGTACGCTGATCGGTAAATCGGTTATTGGGCCTTGGGTGAATTCACTAACTGTTATTTTAGCTTGCTTCCATTGACCAAATTCTTGACGAAGTTGAGTAACTAGGTTTGACACTTTTTCAGCGTGGTATTCTTTTAAGACCACAATCACTTGGCCGTATGTTGCGACACCTCGTTTTGGTATTTTATTGTAATATATTCGCGGATTTGCACTTCCGACATTAAGAGCCACTTTATCGACAAGGGAATGCTTTTCGATCACCGAAGTCATTTTTTGCATCACTTCATCTGTGTACACTAATGATGAATTTGGAGGCGTTTCAACATCAAGCATAATCATGGGTTTTTCTGCTTTAGGGAACAAACTCACACCAACTTTTCCAAATAAGGAGAACATTCCAGCGAGGCATAATATTGCAATAATAATCACAATCCAACGTGAATTCATGAATCGGCTTAGCCACGTCACATAAACCTGTTCTGCAAAGTTATTCACATAATGCTGTAAGGTCTTAAATTTAGATGTGTTTTGCCCTGCTTTTTTTGAAAAAAAACGACTAGCTAATAAAGGCGTTACCGTTAACGCAATAAGTAATGACGCTAACAACACAAGAACAACAGTTACAGGCATTGAACGTACAAAATCGCCTGTATCGCTCGCTAACAAAAGCATAGGCAAAAAGGCTAACATTGTAGTGACTGTACCACTCGTTATTGCCCAACCTACTTTGCTGGTACCCAAAGCTGCAGCTTCTTCGAGGTTCTCTGTTTTTTTCGTTTCTCGGTGAATACTTTCAGTAACCACTATTGCATTATCAACAAGCAAACCTAACGCAATAATCAAGCCTACAATTGACATTTGTTGTAAACCAAACCCGCTGAAATCCAACCAGCCAATAGCCACTAAAAAAGACAATGGAATAACGGCAATCACCACTAAAGATTCACGTAACCCTAAAAAGATTAATGACATAATGCCAACAAGTACGAGTCCTTGCCAAAGGTTATCAAAAAAGCCATTTACTCTTGATTCAACACTATTTGCTTGTTTGAACAACACATCAATTTTCATGCTGTCAGGTAAAGTTGAAGTAAAACTCGCTATTTCATTATCAATACTTTCAGTTAAATCAAATATATTAGTATTGGGACGTTGTTGTATAGTGAGAAAAACAACAGGTTTGTTATCATAATAAGCTAGATAATTAGGATCTAGCCCCGAAAATTCAATCGCAGCAACATCTTTTAAACGAAGAATAGAGCTGTCATCTGAACGAATAACTGTTTCAGCTAATTCGTTTAGTTGAACAAAATTACCACTGGTTTTTACATTAAAACGTCTTGAGGTTGCATCAACATAACCAGGAGTGATATTTACAGCGCGTCTTTGCAAAATGGTATTTATATCAATAATTGATAAACCATAATGTTTTAAAAGCGCTAAATTAACATCAATCGCAACAATTTGTTGTGGGTACCCCCAAATATCAGCTTTTCGCACCCCATTAATTGCTTCCAAACGTTTTTCTAATTGCTTGGCATGAAATTCCATTAATTTATAATCAATAGGCTCACTCCATAATGCTAGTTGCATTATCGCCACACTGGTAGGTGTCGCTTTTAAAACGAGTAAATCCTGAACACCTTCAGGTAGCGTTGGTTTAACTGTTGAAACTGCTTGTTTTACTTTGTTATAGGCCGCTTCTGGGTCTGTACCATAGAGAAATGTGATAACAATACGAACACCACCATTTTTCACTTGTGATTCAATTTTCTGAATGTTCTCAATATCAGAGAATTCTTCTTCTAGTGGGTTTACGACTAAAGTTTCAATGTCTGTTGGCGATGCACCAGGATAGATCACTTCAATTAGCGTGATTGGCATATCAAATTGCGGGTCTTCTGAACGTGGCATTTGGAAATAAGATACGATGCCAATAAGTACTAAGAGTACAATTATCGTTAAACTGAATTGGGCATTTTTTATAGCGAGTTTAGGTAGAAGCATAACTTATTATTTACCTAACGAAATATGTTGCCAGCCACTTGTGACTATTTGCAAAGGCTGATCATCAACCGATGCAAACAAATAGACAAATTGATTATCTAAACGATAAATATCATAATACTGATAAGTAAGTTCTTGCTGATTTTTCGTTATAACTACCGCTTGGCCATTATCATCAACCGTAATTAATGCGGAAATAGGCAAACGATAAACAAAATTATCACTGGTGAAATCGATAGTGATCTCGGCAATTTGTCCCGCGACTATACCGCTTTTTAAGGTAAGGTTTGGCAGTAATACTTCTATAACAAACATATTACCGTCTGTGTTGGAAATAGCAGGTATTTTACTTACCTCACCTATTACCGCGCCAAATGTTTGAAGAGTAACATTTACTTTTTGACCTAAACGTATTTGGCTTACTTCATTACCTGTAAGTGCAACTTTTACTACCCAGTTCTTATCTAAGGCAGCAACTTTCAATACCTCATGGCCAGGCGACTGCAGCTCACCTAGTTCAGTGTAACGATTTAATACAACTCCAGAAAATGGTGCGTATACTTGAGCTTTTTCTAAATTATAAAATGCAATTTGATAAGCTGAGCGGGTTGTCTCAACTTTAGTTAATGCTATGTCTAGTTCTTGCTGCGAACTTAATTCATTTTTAAGTAATTCTCGCTGACGATTCACTTCTCGTTTGGCTTGCAGTAACTGAGCATAGGTTGAATTTTTGTTTTGAAGTAATTCCGTGGTGTCTAATGAAGCAAGTAACTGATCTTTTTCAAAATACTGCCCTTCATCGACGGATAATTTTGTTAAATATCCACTACTTTTGAAAGACAAATTTAAAGTACGTTTAAAATCGAGTTTCCCGGTTCGTTTGATGGTATCAGCGTAAGGCTCAACTATGACCTGCTCAAGATC
>CAJWBY010000198.1 GCA_913020705.1 uncultured Colwellia sp. | reverse complement strand
AGGGTGAGTACTTCAAGTTGAGGTAAGACTGCCGTCCAGAACAAACTAAACACAGCTAAACAGAAAACAATTGGCCAATAACCATTCAGCCAAAAAAGCAGTGAAAAGCTGAGCAACGCTAATAAAGAGCCACTTCGAATAATAGGGAGTTGTTCGCCTGACTTATCAGCAGCAAAGGCCCAAAAAGTTGGACCAATTATTTTAGTCGCTGTAATAATCGCCAGAATTTCACCAATTTCTATTGAGCTAAATTGCTTAGCATCAAGAAAAACAGGCAGGAATGGTACGATTAAACCCAGAATGGCAAAATACCAAAAATAACTCGATGAGAGTTTTACAAATTTATCTGAAGACATTATTTATGGCTTTTAATCAATAATATGAACTAAGATTCAATATCAGGGGTACCACTAATAACATCAGCATTTTGCCCACGATGGCGTAAAAAATGATCCATTAAAGTTAATGCTAACATGGCTTCTGCAATAGGAACGGCTCGAATACCAACACAAGGATCATGGCGACCTGTTGTGATCAAGTCAGTTGATTCACCTTCTAAATTAATGGTTTTTCCACTGACTCCAATACTTGAAGTAGGTTTCATAGCAATGTTCGCGACAATATTTTGCCCAGAAGAAATGCCACCTAATATGCCGCCACTATGGTTACTTAAAAAACCACCGGGAGTTAATTCATCACGATGTTCTGAACCTTTTTGACTCACTACAGCAAATCCATCGCCAATCTCTACACCTTTTACAGCATTGATCCCCATAAGTGCATGAGCAATATCAGCATCTATACGATCAAAAATAGGTTCACCAAGCCCTACGGGAACATTACTCGCTTGAACCATTATTTTGGCACCAACTGAATTTTTCTCACGCATAATGCCACGCAATAATTCATCCAATGCGTCAATTTTACTTTCATCAGGAAAGAAAAATGGATTGCTTTCTACGATACTCCAGTCAATATTATTTGCGCAAACATCGCCTATTTGAGTTACACAGCCATTAATTTCCATACCAAACTTTTGTTTTAAATATTTCTTGGCAATCGCGCCGGCAGCAACACGCATTGCAGTTTCACGGGCAGAAGAACGCCCACCACCACGATAATCACGAATGCCATATTTCTGCCAATAAGTATAATCAGCGTGTCCCGGGCGAAAACTTTTTGCTATATCACCGTAATCTTTTGAGCGTTGATCGGTATTCTCAATGAGTAAACCAATGGGTGTACCCGTAGTTTTACCTTCAAAAACACCTGACATAATTTTAACTTGATCAGGTTCACGTCTTGCAGTGGTAAAACGAGATGTGCCAGGACGACGACGATCAAGATCATCTTGAAGATCGACCTCAGATAATTCTAGACCCGGAGGACAACCGTCAATAATAGCGCCTAAGCCTAAACCATGGCTTTCACCAAATGATGTTACGGTAAACAATTTTCCAAAGGTATTTCCTGACATGAATATATCTTCTCTCTATTATTTGAATATATGATTGCAGTTAACTAAAACTAACTACTTCTGCTCAAATGCTTCTATAAAACTTTTAGCATGCTCTGTTAACTGTGATTTGGTTAGCATAAATACGCCATGCCCACCATTTTCAAAGCTTAACCAAGTAAAAGGAATTTGTGGATAAACATATTCCACATGCATTTGAGAATTCCCTACTTCGCAAATCAAAATACCGTTGTCATTTAAGTGATTAGCCGCTTGTGACAGGATCTCTCGAACAATATCTAAACCATCAACTCCAGAACCCAATCCCATTTCAGGTTCATGCAAATATTCTTGAGGCAAGGCATCAACGTCTTCTTGATCAACATATGGAGGATTAGTAACAATTAAATCATAACTTTGCCCTTTAACCCCAGAGAAAACATCAGACTGAATTGGAATAACTTGTTCTGATAAACCATGGTTCTCAATATTAATTTGAGCAACGTTCAACGCGTCTACCGATAGATCAAGCGCGTCGACTTCAGCTTCAGGAAAAGCCACAGCACAGGCAATAGCAATACAGCCACTTCCTGTACACAAATCTAGAATACGGTTCGGAGGATTTTCTTGGGAAAAACGAGGTGAAAAGTATTGTTCAATTAATTCACCAATAGGTGAACGTGGCACTAAGACTCGCTCATCAACATAAAATGGCAAACCAACAAAAAGAGCATGATTCGTTAAATATGCGGCTGGTAACTGTTCAACTATACGTCTTTCAATTAAAGCGAGTACTGCTGTTTTTTCATTTGACGTTAATCGACAATTGAACACTTCTTCCTTTAACTCTGTCGGTAAATTCAACGCGAACATCACTAGCGTTATTGCTTCATGCCACGCATTATTAGTACCGTGACCAAAAAAAAGTTCGGCTTGATTAAACTCACTGGTGGCAAAACGTAAGTAGTCCCCAATAGTGAATAGCTCATCCTTAATTGGCGAAAAATCAATTTCGTTCACATTTATTCTCTTTTATTGGTTATTTAACAAGTTATATAGCAGTATTATAACCTTTTGCTTGTTATTGCCCACAGATGTTTTTAGAATTTCAGCTGTTTTCGTTATTATCAGTAAAAATGTAGTTTCAAACATGAAATTTAAAGATGCATTGACGTCTCAAGAAAAAGACTTATTTAAAGAAGCAATAGGCAAAGTTAAACCGATTGTGCAAGATAGAATCACACCTATTAAAAAGCAATTACAAAATAAGTCGTTAAAAGAAGCTAAAGCAAAAGCTAATTCAAAGAAGCAGCAAGATGCTGAATTTTATTTTTCTGATGAATTTGAGCCAAACCTGAATCAAATGGGCCCAATGAAATATGTGCGAGAAGATGTAGACAGTTTTGAGGCTAAAAATTTACGCCGAGGCCAATACTCTCCCGATTTAATTTTGGATCTACATGGATTGGATCAGAAAACAGCAAAGTTAGAAATTGCAGCATTGCTTTATGCGTGTAAAAAAGAACATGCTAAGTGTGTTTGTATCGTCCACGGTTTAGGTTCAAGAGTACTGAAAAATAAAGTGCCACATTGGTTAGTGCAACACCCCGATGTAAGGGCTTTTCATCAAGCCCCACTTGAATGGGGAGGCAATGGTGCTTTATTAGTACTAGTTGAACTGAATGATCGCTTCGCTGATATTCTCTAAAACA
Organism: uncultured Colwellia sp.; assembly: GCA_913020705.1. Next base: position 4,096 of record CAJWBY010000198.1, on the reverse strand, counting down.
TACACGTATACTAGAATTAGAGACTAGCGGGTGCAGTATGAGCGATTAACTGCCCTTGCGCTGAATTGATATCATATTCGATTTCAGCAATAGATGCCGTTTGAAATAACGGTGCTTTCATTCCTCCAGTAAACTCCGCGACTAAATAACTCACCAAAGGCATATGAGAAACAATAAGTACTTCGGCTTGAGTGTTATCGATAAAATTGACATCAATAAAATCATGCATTTTCTTAGCGGAATCTTCTGGTGTGATGAAATCGAGTGTCGTTAAAGAAGTTTGGGTCACTAAAATGTTTTTTACTATTTTAGCTGTTTGCTGAGCGCGAACATAAGGGCTAACAAAAATAGCATCAAAATGCTTTTTTTGATTAACCAACCAGCTTGCCATATTTTCTGCTTCGCATTTACCATGAGAGGTTAATTCTCGACTTTGATCAGAACGAGCCATTGCTTGAGCTTGACCATGTCGCATAACAAATATTCGCATAAATTTTCCAAATAACATCATTTTTTCGAATCGTCGGCATTTTAGCGCTTATTTCAGTCTATAGTATAGATAATTAATAGAAAAATTAAGAATACAATAGACTCTAGTTGACCCATCAGGTAATTTAACTAGATAATTAAAATAATTAATTCTAGAAACAAACACTTACCTTGCAGTGTTCTTCACAATAAAAGTGACTGTAGTGTTTGTCGGAGCCAATGTTGAAACAAAGCCCAAATGACAACAAGCAATATAAAACGTTAACCTTATCTAACGGCTTGCGTGTTCTATTAGTGCATAATGAACAAACGAACAAATCAGCTGCTGCATTAGCGGTTAATATCGGGCATTTTAGTGATCCAATTGACCGTGAAGGTCTAGCCCATTTCCTAGAGCACATGTTATTTTTAGGTACAAAATCCTACCCTGATGGTAGTGAATATCAAAAATATATTAGTCAACATGGCGGAAGCAATAATGCATGGACGGCCACAGAACACACCTGCTTTTTCTTCGATATTCACCATCAACATTTCACACCTGCTTTAGATCGCTTTAGCCAATTTTTTATTAGTCCGTTACTTTCAAAAGAATTTGTTGAAAAAGAGCGTCAAAATGTAGATGCTGAATTTAAACTAAAACTCAAAGATGATATTCGCCGCTTATACGATGTTCACAAAGAAACAATTAACCAAGCACATCCTTTTTCAAAATTCTCTGTTGGCTCTATCGATACACTTGCCGATAGAAAAGAAAGTGACTTAACAACAGAGATACGTGATTTTTTTAACCAATATTATCGCGCAAACATCATGACACTTGTTTTGGAAGGGCCACAAACACTTGATGAATTAACAAAATTAGCCATTGCTAAATTTTCCGATATAAAAGCAGCAACATCAGTTCACCCCAAAATTGATATTCCACTTTATTTAGCTGAGCATCAACGAATAAAAATCAATGTAAAACCGGTAAAGAATGACCGTCAACTTATTGTTAGTTTTGCAATGCCTTGTATTGATCCTTATTACCGTAATAAGCCGGAATCGATTTTAACTTACTTACTTGGTCATGAAGGCGAAGGGAGTATTTTGTCTTATCTTAAAAAGCAAGGTTGGGCGCTAGGTCTAACTGCCGGTTCAGGTGTGAATGGTTCAAATTTCAAAGATTTCAATTTAAGTATCTCCCTTACAGAACGAGGGCAAGAGCATATTAATGAAATAATCAGCTGTATTTTCTCATACATAAACTTGATGAAAAGCGCACCTATCGATGATTTTTATTACCAAGAAAAACAAGCAATAGCCAACCTATCCTTCGATTACCAAGAAAAGCTGAAATCTCTAGACTCTGTTTGCCAATTGGTTATTAACATGCAGCATTATTCGCCTGATGATTACATCTATGGCGACTACATAATGGATGGTATGAAGCAGCAAGAAATTAGTTTGTTGTTAGGTTATTTATCTGCGGATAATATGAGAGTTATTCATATTAGCGCTCAAAATGAATTTAATGAAAAAAGTTTCTGGTATCAGGTGCCCTTCAGCATTGAAAATTTCCCCCCTTCTCAAATAAAAAACTGGGAAAATGAAACTATAGCTACTTATTTTTCTTTGCCACTAAAAAACCCTTATATTGTTAAAAAACCACAAATACATACTTGTGAGCAAGGATTAAAACAGCAAAAAAACATACCTGAGTTAATTGAAAATATTGATGGTTTATCTGTTTGGTATAAACAAGACAACACATTCAAAGTACCCAAGGGGTACATTTACATTGGTATTGATGCGCCTATTACTATAAAAAATAGTCAACATATTGCGATGACTCGACTCTTTGTGGATTTATACAGTGACGCAGTTATCGAACAACATTATGATGCCGAACTTGCTGGAATTCATTACCACTTGTTTTCACATCAAGGTGGAATGACACTTCAAATTTCAGGTGTTAGTACTAAACAAGACAAGCTACTCGAACAGTTACTAATGAGCTTAGTGACTGAAAGCTTTATAGAAGAAAAATTTGATCTATTCAAAAAACAACTCATCAATCATTGGAATAATGCGCAAACAAGTAAATCAATTTCACAGTTGTTTTCGATTCTTAGTTCAACAATGCAGCCTAAAAATCCAACAAGTCATGAATTAGCAAATGCTTTAGCCAATACGACATTTAAAGAGTTTATTACATTTAGAAAACAATTATTTGAAGAGATAACGATTGAAGCATTAATGCACGGTAATTGGTTAATTAAAGATGCTATAAAATTTAGTCATTTATTAAAGTCTGCATTTAGTAATAATTACTCAAATAAATATGCCGTAAAAGTTCCAGTACTTGATATTAAGGATCAAGGGGATATAGATCTTCCCCTAGAACTACCTGAACATGACCATGCTGCAGTTGTTTACTATCCTTTTGTTGAAAAAGACTTGACCACGATAGCTATAACGATGATAACAAGCCAAATATTATCTCCACTTTTTTTTCAAGAAATGCGAACTGAAAAACAATTTGGATATTTGGTCGGTGTAGGGTTTATTCCTATTAATCGCTATCCTGGTATCGCTTTTTATATTCAATCACCCGACACAGATGCAGATACTTTAGTAACAGAAATAAACGGTTTCATAAGTAGTGCCCGAGACAACCTAACACATTTATCAAATGAAGATTGGCAAAACATTCAACAAGGTTTGGCTAGTCAACTACAAGAAAAAGACTCAAGTTTACGAATAAAGAGCCAACGTTTTTGGGCCTCTATCTGCAACAAAGAAACAAGCTTCAATGAAAAACAGCAACTGATTAATGTTATTTTGTCATTAACCATGGATGATATTAGCAACTTTTTTACTCAGCAACTTATGGTAAACGATAAAGCCGACAGGATAACCTTGACCAGTTACCAAGAAAGTACTGAAGAAAATAAAACGAATATACTCCATCACAATGAAATGATTAAAAAAACATTAAAAAATTGTCAAAGAAAATATTAAACCTGCCGATAAAGTATCTGTGCTAATGATATTTGCCATCTTAAGTATCTTATCCGAATTAGGGTAAATGGGTTGACTTAGCGCGAGCCATCATTTTAAATGTGATGTATGCAATATGAATTATAATAAAAATGAAATTGCTTGCTTAATTTACCCATTCTAGACGGTTTAATATTTACTTAATTTTTTGAATTTCTGTTTTTAGTAAATTTTAGTGGTGTAAATAAGCCTAATTAAAGCTTCTATCCAAGGTTGTATTTGTGCTTAATTTTTTTCCCAATGCTTATCTCGTACAATTCCAAAAGTTCTCTCAGCTTTTTTGTTTACTCATTTTTACAGTAATATTTAACATACAAAATGCTACTGCTGAAGAAATATCAACAGAAAGCCTTATCGCAGCAAATACTAGTTTATCAAATCAAGCAGCCTTAAAATTTAAACATTTATTAACCACTGATGGTTTAAGCCAAAACAACGTCTTTGACATTGCTCAAGATCTCGATGGCTTTATATGGGTAGCAACAGAAGACGGACTTAATAGATATGACGGAAATAACTTTGTTCATTATCGAAAAAATCTAGAGGATCCAAACTCCATCGC
>CAJWBY010000197.1 GCA_913020705.1 uncultured Colwellia sp. | reverse complement strand
AAAAAATAAAATAATTTATTTGTAACCTTTCGCAAAGTCGTGCGTAATTATAACTATGAAAGGAAATAAATTTAATAAAATACTCGAAGAACATCAGCAACGAATTTACTCGTTAGCTTTGTATATTTTACGCGACAAGCATGAAGCGGAAGATATTACTCAAGATGTTTTTACGCGTTTATGGAACAGCTTAGATCAAGTAGACATTGTAAAAATGTCTGCTTGGCTCTCTGCCGTAACCCGTAATGCTTGTATAGATAAATTACGTAAACGTAAAGAGTTTAGCCAAGTAGAAGACGAACATCTCGTTACTAAAAACCATCAAGAACCCGCAGGAAACTTACAGCACCAACAGCTAAGTAGTTGGTTAAGTCATGCGATATCTTGCTTAAAAGAACCTTATAGCTCTTTGATTATGCTTTGTGATGTTCAACAGAACAGCCAGAGCATTGCAGCTCAATCGCTTAATTTAACCACCAGTCAAGTAAAAGTATATTTGCACCGTGCACGGCGTGAATTGAGAAACCTTTTAAAGGAGTACACCCATGAATGATGACAACTCATGGCAGAAACCATTAGATAAATTTTTAGCTGAAAGCGAAATGTCGATAGATAACCATTTATTAGCACGTGTTTTATCAGGAAATGATGAGCAGAGTAATAATCATGATATTGCCGATATAGAACGTGCATTGCACATTGAAGAAAATATAGCTGAGATTGGCTTACAACCTATGCCAACAAATTTAGCGTATAAACTTCAAGCAATTAGCCATGAAGAAAAGTCCACCAATGTTATTTTTGCTCACTTCAAGCCGAGCTGGAAAAAACTTACCGCACTAGCTGCAACAGTAACCGCTGTCGCTTTGCTCAACAGCAATATGTTCGGTGCACCGACAAACCAAGAACCATCACTTGCAGAAATAAAACATGCACAACAAGAATTAGCAATTGCATTGAAATATATTTCATTTGCTAAAAATATATCAACCGAACAAATCAATCAGACATTTAACGAAAATATTCAACAACCATTGAATCAAGGTTTATTGAAACCACTTAACCATTTTAAGGAAACATCATGAAAAAATTATTATCCGCCGTTATTTTCTTCACTTCATCATTATTTATTGGCAGTTCAGCTTTTGCGAATGACATTACCCAAGAGCGTGGTTATGTAGACTTTGCAAACCTCGATTCTGAATATGGCGAACCTAAAGTGATGGTTAACTTAAATAAGACCATGTTAGGTTTTATCAGTAAAATTAACATGTCTGATCCAGAAGCCTCTGAATTGATCAGTAAATTAAAAGCCGTGCGTGTACAAATTTACAATATGACAGATAACGATCAACCTGCATTGGATTTAATCGCTAGAGTAAGTGAAGACATTCAAACCAAAGACTGGTTACCTATCGTAACAGTAAATGAAAAAGACGAAAAAGTACGAGTATTCACTAAAATCACTAACGATATTATGGACGGTTTAGTTGTAATGGTTATTAATAACAGTGAACCACAAGGAGAGCGTGAAGCCGTATTCATTAATATTGTTGGAGAGATAGACCCTGCACAAATTAATAAAGTGACTGAATCACTAAACATTGATATCGACTTAAAATAACGAGTGAATCATGAAAATATCTAATCATTTATTAAAGAAAGCAACGCTACTATTGGCCATTGCAGGAAGTTTTTTCTTCACGGGTTGCGGTATTACTGCAGGAGGGCTTCATAGTCATGCGGGTTATGCTGATATTGAATCACCTTACTGGTGGCAAGCTGACAACGAGTTAAATTTATCTTTAGGCCCTTTAGCTATTGGCACAGCACGTTGGGTTATTGATATCGATGAAGACCCTGAAATTGATGCTTTATTAGATGACGTTGATGGTGTTCGTGTCAGTATTTATAAAGTTGAAGAGAACAGTGAACTCTTTAAAGATAACTTCGGCGAGACACAAGCCAATTTACGTGCTGACGGCTGGCAACATATTGTGCGAGTAAATGATGATGAATCAGCTGATTATTCATTAATGTTTATTAAATCAAGTGGCGACGTTATTGATGGTTTAGTTGTACTGTCTCTTTCAGATGATGAAGCCGTATTTGTGAATGTCATTGGTAATATTCACCCTGATTCTTTTGAACCTATTATGGATCAGGTTTATAAGCAGAACGGTACTAGAAATAAGTCAGCTGAATAATTGAATAAAAACCTATTAAGTTAATACCGAAAAACTTAATAGGTTTGATATAAACGCTTAACTTATTTATTCATTTACTTATTTAGGTGAAGACGCATCATATTTAGCAGCTTGTTTCTTATTGGGTAAAGACGCTTTAATAAATTGACGAATATCATCGTTAGCTGCTTTCAAATCTTCATATCGAAGATACATCATGTGACCACTTCGATAACCTTTAAACGACAAACGGTCTTTCATTTTTCCGCTTTGATCTAACTGCCACATTGTATACTTAGCATCAAAATAATTCGTTGCTCCGTCGTAATACCCTGACTGGATCATGACATTTAAATAAGGGTTTTGAGCCATCGCTAAGCGCAAATTTTTACCTGTGTTATTGTTAGTACGATCCCAAGGATGCACATTTCCAAACATATTATATTTAATATCAGTTTTGTAATTTAATTCTTCACGTAAATAATAATTTATCGCTGGCGTAAAACTATGAAGCCATGAGGTTAATTCCGCATTGTAATCAGGGCGCGAACCCGTTACTTTTTCGTCGATACCTAAGTAACGTGAATCTAAACGGCCAATGGTTTGCTCACGGTCCCTTAATAATTCCTTCCAAAAGTATGAAGCGCTAATATCTAAATTACTGCGTAATACTTCTTTAACAGAAAGTCCTGAATAATAAGATACTTTTTCTGCAATCGCTTGTTTCTCTTGCTGGCTGATAAAACCACCTTTAGCCAGTGCAGGTATATATTGTTCGATAGTGAATTTTTCAACTTCGGGTAAAATATCCAATAAGTCTTTTTGCTGTAGATCGCTATTTAATGCTTTATGATACCAAGCGGCAGCAGCAAAGTAAGGTAGGCGATTTGCGGCTTTAACAGGTCCGTCACGCTTAATACCGATATCGGTTGGTGAAACTAAGATCACACCATTTAAATACATCCATTGGCGCGATTGCAGCTCTAGCGCTAAACCTGAAACGCGAGTAGTGCCATAGCTTTCACCAATTAAGTATTTCGGTGAACGCCAGAGGTTATTTCGGGTAACAAAAGTATTTACCCAGTCAGCTAAATATTTAACATCGGCATTTACACCAAAGAACATTGATTTTTGTTTATCTTTCGAAGGCATTTTGCCATCTTTGTCAGGTAAAACGCGTGAATAGCCTGTATTTACAGGGTTAACAAAAACAATATCCGCCACATCTAAAATAGAGTAATCATTGGTTTTTACACCATAAGGCTGCAATGGGTAACCTTCATTATCAACATTCAAAACACGTGGACCAGTATAAGCAACGTGCATCCATACAGATGCTGAACCAGGCCCACCATTAAAGGATATTAATAATGGACGCGTACTTTTGTCCTTAACACCGCTACGTTTATAATAGGTGTAAAACAAACTTGCCGTAGGGTTACCTTCGCTGTCCCATACAGGCTGAGTGCCTGTTGTTGCGGTATAGCTAAATTTTTTGCCGTTAACTTTTGTACTGTGTTTAGTTGTTGAGCTTTCGTCGATGGGCAATTTAAGCGTATGATCTGAAATTTTATCTGCATTCGCTAACGGTGATAATATGAGTAGCAATGCAAATACGCTGACTAACTGGAATATTTTCATTTTAACGTCCTATGTGCATACCCTAAATCTTGAATGATAACGGGTATTGAGCTTTTATTAAGTAAAGTTACCGACACTGTAGAACAGATAAAATGTTATCGCTTAAATAAAAGTTTAAATGACTCTTTTCAGCGATAAACTCCGGTTAAAACTGATCTGTTCTACTTATTTAACGTTAAATAAACCACAATCAGCTTTTGGCCAGTAACAGCCATATCCCCTACTTTAAGTGAGTTTATTTTCAACAAATGTTCAGCTTTTATTATTTGATGGTTTTGATAAGATGTTAACTGAAATGCCCCTGACAAACTGTAAATAAAACATAAATCTGCTGCTTTAAGTTCAATCGTTTGTTGTTCAGTAAAAGTTTCAACCACTACTGAGCACTTTTCTTTATGGGTAATAACATTAAAGTCAGTAATTTCTCCTGCGGTTAAATTTCCAACTGTTTTACAACCACCGTCAAAGTTGGCGACATCAAGTATGCGACTCAACTTGTCAATTTTGCTGTCATCGTGCTGTAAGTTAATGCCATTACCTTCAATCAGAATAAGATTACGCTGATAACCTGAAAAATCTGAAAACACGCCGTCTTCAACAACACTTGCCATACTTAATCGCCACACAAAATCATTTAAATTACCACCATAATTCATGGCTAATTCAATGGTTTCACCTTGTCCATTTTTCCATGGAATCGTTTTGAACAGTTCTGGAGATAAAACAGAGATCATAAAGATTTCCCTAAGTATTTAGCATGAAAACGTAAGTGACTTTCAATAAAGCTCGCAATAAAAAAGTAGCTGTGATCATAACCGTCATGCTGATTGAGCGTTAGCGGATAATTATTCTCTGATGCAGCTGAAATCAATGATTCAGGGTGAAGCTGTTCTTCCAGAAAATTATCAGCTAAACCTTGGTCAACTAACGCAGGTACATGTTTTTTACTTGCTGCCATCAATAAACTTGCATCGTGCTGTTGCCATAATTGTTCATCGCTGCCTAGATAAGCATTAAACGCTTTTTGTCCCCAGGGGCAATTTACTGGATTAGCAATAGGACTAAAAGCTGATACTGAGCAGTATTTATCAGGATTTTTAAGCGCGATAGTTAATGCGCCATGCCCGCCCATTGAATGGCCACTGATAGATTTTTTATTTGATACGGGGAAATTTTCTTCAATGAGTTTCGGTAATTCATCCACAATGTAATCATACATTTTGTAATGCTCAGACCATGGTTTTTCTGTCGCATTAACATAAAATCCCGCACCTAAACCTAAATCATAAGATTGGTTTTCATCATCTGCAACATTATCACCGCGTGGGCTAGTATCAGGACAAACAATTGCGATGCCTAATGCTTCAGCTATTCGTTGCGCACCAGATTTTTGTACAAAGTTTTCATCCGTGCATGTAAGACCTGACAACCAATATAAAACCGGCACAGGTGAACTTTCACTTGCACATTCAGGTAAATAAATAGCGAAGCGCATCTGACACTTCACACTTTCAGCAGGGTGTTGAAAGTGCTTTTGCACGCCACCAAACATTTTATTACTGCTTATTTCTTCTATCATATTATTTTAGCTACTTTAGGTCTTTATGAATGGTCAAAATGAATAACACTACGAATACTTTTACCTTCGTGCATCAATTCAAAAGCCTCATTAATTTTTTCTAACGACATGGTATGCGTAATAAAATCGTTTAAAGCAAACTCACCCGCAAGATAACGTTCAACGTATTCTGGTAATTCACTACGGCCTTTAACGCCACCAAAAGCAGTACCACGCCATACTCGTCCAGTAACTAATTGAAATGGACGTGTTGAAATTTCTTGTCCTGCGCCAGCAACACCAATAATAATAGATTCGCCCCAACCTTTATGACAACACTCTAAAGCCGATCGCATAACGTTTACATTACCAATACATTCAAAAGAATAATCAACGCCGCCATCGGTTAATTCCACAATAACGTCTTGAATAGGTTTATCGTAATCTTTTGGATTAATGCAGTCAGTGGCACCTAGTTTTTTCGCTAATTCAAATTTACTTTCGTTAATATCAATGGCAATAATACGGCTCGCTTTCGCCATTGCTGCGCCAATAACGGCTGACAACCCAATTCCCCCTAAACCAAAGATAGCCACGGTGTCGCCCGCTTCAACTTTCGCAGTATTCATTACTGCACCCATACCCGTTGTTACGCCACAACCTAATAAACACACTTCTTCGAGTGGCGCTTTTGGGTTGACTTTAGCTAAAGATATTTCAGGTAAAACGGTGTATTCAGAAAAAGTTGAACAGCCCATGTAATGAAAAATCGGTTCGCCATTTAATGAGAATCTTGATGTGCCATCTGGCATCAAACCTTTGCCTTGAGTTTCACGAATTTTTTGACAAAGATTAGTTTTACCTGATTTACAAAATTTACATTCACCACACTCGGGCGTGTATAAAGGAATAACATGATCGCCAACGGCAACACTCGTTACTCCTTCACCGATTTGTTCTACAATGCCGCCACCTTCATGGCCTAGAATAACGGGAAATATGCCTTCAGGATCTTCACCTGAAAGCGTAAATGCATCCGTATGACAAACACCTGAAGCGATAATTTTAACGAGTACTTCGCCTTTTTTAGGTAACTCAACATCGATTTCTTCAATCGTTAGTGGCTTATTGGGACCCCAAGCGATGGCGGCTTTTGATTTAATAGTATTTGATTTTAGAATAGCTGCTGACATGTAAGTTGTCCTGATAGTTAGCTTTAGCGACAATGATAGTGGATCATTCTCAAGAATAACAGTCTATTGAAATGAGTTATTGCCCGTGCTTACCTAAGTAAAGCTGATCTCATTAATTTTCATTAAACTCAAACTAAAGCGCTGCCTCTTTTTTCTACATGACCAAACTCCTTAATTGAATTAATAATATCTTGATGTTAGACTCCTTCCCCGAAATTTAACCTTAATTTAACCCAAGGTTAACTCTAATAAAAAAAGGATTTATAATGTTTAAAAGTACTGCTATTGCACTCACTCTTCTCTCTCTTTCTCTAACTGCTTCTGCTGATTGGCAAGTGGGTGGTGGCTTCTCTAATTTATCTGATGATCTTGGCGACGGTGATGATGTGTCCTTGAGTATTTTATACGGTTCAGTTTCTTATAAAACAGATAGCTCATATGATGACTTCTCTTTTGTTCCTGAATTACGCATTGGTACCGGTATTGGTGACGATTCTCTTTATGGTATAAAACTTGAGGTGAAAAGCTTTATTGCTTTATCGGTTCGCGGCCAATACGAATTCAGTAATGGTGCATACGTTTATGCTATGCCGTCTTATGCAAATTTAAATATAAAAGCAAGTGGCTATGGTGAATCAGAATCTGAAGATAATTGGGAGTTTGGAGTCGGCGCTGGTGTTGGCTATA
>CAJWBY010000196.1 GCA_913020705.1 uncultured Colwellia sp. | reverse complement strand
TTCAATATTTATAAATTTAGAAGTATGCGTATTGATGCAGAAAAAAATGGTGCTCAAATGGCTGCTGAAAATGATGATCGTACGACATCAATCGGTAAATTTATTCGTAAGTACCGTGTCGACGAATTACCACAAATTTTAAATGTACTTCGTGGAGACATGGGTTTTGTAGGGCCTCGCCCTGAACGTCCTGAATTTGTTCAGCAATTGATTAAAAACCTACCTTATTATAACGAACGTCACAATGTAAAACCTGGCTTAACGGGCTGGGCGCAACTGAAATACCCATACGGTTCAACAGAAGAAGATTCATTAGAAAAACTAAAGTATGACTTGTACTACATTAAACACCGCAGTTTTATGCTGGATTTATTAATTTTAATTAGAACGGTTGAAATAGTATTGTTTGGTAAAGGGAGATAAGGTTTATGTTGGATCTTTATGCAATGGTTTATCTTCTATCTGAACAAGGGGTTTATTTGTGAGCCAAATTATTAATGCAATGACCGTTGACGTAGAAGATTACTTTCATGTTTCGGCATTTGAAAATACCATAAATAAGTCTGATTGGAATCAATTACCTTTACGTGTTGAACAAAATACTTATCGGTTACTAGAGTTATTTGAAAAACACGGTGTTAAAAGTACCTTTTTTACCTTAGGTTGGGTCGCAGAACGTTGTCCTAATTTGATTAAAGCAATCGTTGATCAAGGTCATGAGATAGCAAGTCATGGATTTGCACATCAGCGCATTACAGAAATGACTAAAGAAAGTTTTATTGCTGACGTTGAAAAGAGTAAGAACATTTTAGAGCAACTGTCTGGCACTGAAGTGATAGGTTATCGTGCTCCCAGCTTTTCTATCAATGATAGCAATACATGGGTTTATGAAAAATTAATTGAATTAGGGTTCGAGTATAGTTCTAGTACTTATCCCATTCAACATGACCTATATGGTGTTCCAAGTTGGCCACGCTTTATGTACGAGCGACCAGAAAGTGTTAACGGAAAAAAAATTATCGAAATACCGATACCAACCTTGTGTAAAAATAATGTCAACACAGGTATTGGCGGAGGAGGTTATTTTCGTTTGTATCCTTATTTGTTATCTAAAAGACGTATTGATAAATTTCACCAAAATGAACAACAGCCGTATAATTTCTACTTTCATCCTTGGGAAATCGATCCACAACAGCCAAGAGTAAAAGAAGCGCCATTAAAATCAAAGTTTAGACATTATATTAATTTGTCTCGAATGGAGGGCAAGCTTGAAAAGCTTGTAAATGATTACAAGTGGGATACCATGAAGAGTGTTTATTTAAATAAAAACTCAAAAGAAAATGGAATCAGCTAAATATGTTAAAAGACAGGTACGTTGCTAACATTATATTAATTACATGCATTTTATTATGCATGTTTTTTGCCTTCAATAGCTCATTCAGTAAGCTTCTAGATATTTGGCAAAGCTCTAACACCTATGGCCATGGTGTTCTAATTTTGCCTATCGTTTTATGGTTAATACACCGTAAAAAACATGAACTTGTACACGTTGAGGCTCAGCCTTCTTTCTTTGCACTATTTCTTGTAGGGCTAGCATCATTTTTTTGGTTTATCAGCGTTTTATCTTATATTAATGTTATTGAGCAATTTGCACTATTTACGCTGTTTGTTGTTCTAACGTGGGCATTCTTTGGTCGCAAAATCGTTCTTTCCTTAAAGTTTCCCTTAGCCTTTCTATTTTTATCAATTCCTATCGGGGACTTCTTAGTTCCTTACCTGCAGTTTATTACCGCAGATATATCTGTTTTTATGATCCAGGTTTTAGGTATCCCTGTTTTTAGAGACGGTATGTATATACAAATACCTAATGGAAACTTTTTAGTTGCAGAGGCTTGTAGTGGCATTCGCTTTCTAATATCAACAGTGACGATAGGTGTTTTATATTCCTATTTAAACTTTAGTAAGTTATACAAACAAGTCCTTTTTGTATTGTTGTGTTGTGTCGTTGCTATTATTGGAAATGGTTTAAGAGCTTTTTTAATGATTCTTATCGGTCATTTATCTAACATGCAAGCCGCTGTAGGTTTTGACCACTTTGTTTATGGTGGCGTGTTTTTTGTTATAATTTTAAGTATATTATTTGTGATCGGGCATTATATGTCTGATCCTATAGATGAAACAGAGCAGCCCATTCAAAATAATAAAGGGGCGCTGCAAAAATTCCCGTCGTTAGTCTTCATTACTATAACGTTCATTTTGTTATTTATAGGTCCAGCCCTGAAATATAAATATGAAAATTATATCAATACATTAACTTCACAAGAAATGACGAATCGGATAGAACCAGCTAAAGTTAGCGAAAATGCTATAGCTAAGTTTAATCATAACTGGATACCCAGTTTTCCTGATTCAGATGCCATTTATACATCAGCTTCAATATCAACCTTAACTTCAAGTAACATAGATATATTTATCGCTAAATATAATTATGAGACCGACACTAAAGAAATAATTAGTTATAGAAACAGACTTTTTGATACAGACTTTTGGTCAATTAAAGGAATTTCAGCTAATAAAATATCAACGACTAATAATAAAGTCATACCCTATAGCTCATACACTATTGTTAATATGCAAGGTGAAGAGCGAAAGCTTCGAGTTATTTATCAAGTAAACGGCATTTTGTCATCAAATAAGATTCAATTTAAGTTATTACAGTTAATGAATAAAATAATGATGACGGACTTTGGTGGAGAGGTTATTGTATTATCTTCAGCTAATAAGCAAGAAGCCGAAAAATATTTAGATGCCTTTATGTCTCAAAAGTTTTTTGAAATAAAACAACAAGTAACATTAGTTAAATAGGAAATACACTACATTATGCTCATCTCTACCGTTATTCTTTCTTATAACTCTGTTAAGCCGATTCAGCGTTGTTTAGACCAACTTATCAGCTCGTTGTCTGTATTTGATGAAGAAAGTGAAATATTCATTGTCGATAATGGCTCAAAAGACGGTAGCGTCGAGCTCATAAAACAATATGAAAGTAAATATCAAGAATCACAACCTGAGTTAATCAAACCTATCTTTTTTAGTGAAAACACAGGAACTACTTATTCTCGAAATGCAGCATTAAAACGAGCAAAGGGTAAGTTTGTTTTAGTTTTAGACTCAGACGCTTATGTTAACCACAATGCTATTCAAAGCTTAATGACTTATTTAGAAGCTAACCCAGATGTGGGAATGGCCGTGCCAAGGCTTTCTTATAATAGTGGTAATTTTCAATTGTCTTGTGATGTATTTCCAACACTTGTTCATAAGTTAAAGCGCTTTTTGTTTTTGAAAAAAATAGAATCTAAACCACATGAATTACAGTCTACTAGTATACCAACAAACGTAGACTACGCTATTTCAGCCTGCTGGATGTTAACTAAAGAAGCAGTAGATAAAACGGGTTTGTTCGATGAGAAAATATTTTACTCACCTGAAGACGTTGATTATTGTTTACGTGTTTGGGAAGGTGGCTATAAAATAACTTATATCCCCGAAGCTGAAGTCGTTCACGATGCTCAAGAACTATCACGTGGTTTCAAGCTTTCTATGTTTCACTTTTCACATTTAAAAGGACTTTTCTATCTAATGAATAAACACAAGTATTTTTGGGGCTTAACTAACCTTTATAAACGCTTAAATAGATTTAGTTAGGTTTAAAGCAAAGTGTGCGGTGTTGTTGCCATTTTTCATCATGATCATTTATTTGATATAGATAAAAATACCGTAGAAGAAATGAATAAAAGCCAAACTCATCGTGGCCCTGATGGTCATGGTAGTTATATCGACAACGGTATTGCATTAGCACATACACGATTGTCGATCATTGACTTAGCCGATGGCCATCAACCTTTATTCGATCAAACCGACACGGTAGGTATTACCTACAACGGAGAGATCTATAATTATAAAGCGCTGCGTAACGAACTAACAAGTTTAGGTTATAAATTTAACACTAACAGCGACACCGAAGTTATTGTCAATGCTTGGTTAGAGTGGCACACCCAGTGTGTAGACAAGCTAAATGGGATGTTTGCTTTTGTTCTTTTTGATAAAAACACAAAGCAAATGTTTGCCGCAAGAGACAGATTAGGTATTAAACCACTTCATTGGGCAAAAACACCTGATAATCAAATCGTTTTTGCATCAGAAATTAAAGCATTAAAAAAACATCTTCAAATACCGCTAAATATTAATTTAAAATCAATAGAAGATTACATGTCTCTTGGTTATATTTTAGAGCCAAAATCTATTTATTTAGCAATAAATAAGCTACTGCCTGGGCACTATATTCTTTTAGATCAAAACTCGCCAGAGCTGTTTGTAAATAAACCTTACTGGCATTTAAAAGACCATATAACAAGCAATACAAAAAACTATAATGTTGATGACGTTCACGCCCACTTAAGTCAAACAGTACAAGACAGAATGATGGCTGATGTGCCACTAGGCGCTTTTCTGTCAGGTGGATTAGACTCGTCTGCTATTGTGGCTTTTATGAGCCAGCTAAGTGCTGAACCTATTATAACGAGTTCAATTGGCTTTGATCTGTCAAAATACGATGAGTCTTTTTTTGCTGAAAAAGTTTCTCAGCATTT
This sequence comes from uncultured Colwellia sp., assembly GCA_913020705.1. The sequence continues at coordinate 2,661 of CAJWBY010000196.1, read as the reverse complement.
TAAGACTAAGCATTCAACGACTAATGTATCAGTAAACGACTTATCAATGGTCGATCTCGTTGTAAATACCTTTGACGAACCTTTTGCTGACAACTCAGCTATTCCAACCTTAATATTAAGTAAAGTAACCCGAGAGAAAGTGAAAGTAGCGCTTTCAGGTGATGGCAGCGACGAATTGTTTTTTGGTTACCGCAATTATCAAATGTTAAATTTTGAAGAAAAACTTCGTTCTATTTTTGTAAATAAATTAACTAAACCCATATTTACACTACTGGCTAAACATTATCCGAAGTTTGATAAAGCACCACGTTTTTTACGGGCAAAATCTACTTTTAAAGCACTAGCAAGTGACCCTATCACCAGTTTTTACAATGCAATGTCTTTATCTGATAAGAATACTTTGGATAAGTTATATTCTTATCAGTTTAAAAGTAAGTTGGCGGGTTACAGTGCTTTAAATCAATTTAAATCATTAGCAGCAGAAGTTAATAATTTAAGCCCTGTAAAGCAAGTGCAATATATTGATTTTAAAACATACTTACCCGGTGATATTCTAACAAAAGTAGACAGAGCAAGTATGGCTTGCTCATTAGAAGTTAGAGTGCCTTTCTTAGATTATAAATTGGTAGAATGGGGCTTAGGATTAAATGAAAAACTAAACCTAAAAGGGCAACAAGTAAAAAAAGTACTTGCAAATTCATTGAAAGGGTTAGTACCTAACTTCGTATTAGAAAGAAAAAAAATGGGCTTTACCTCACCATTAGATGAATGGATAAGACAAATACCTCAGGCCACTTTAGAAAAAAGAATTTTATCAGCGACATTAGTATCGTTGAATATTTTCAATATAAATGAGTTAAAAGGTATTATTGTAGCGCATCAAAACAGAAGCATTAATAATGGCGTGTTAATTTGGGCGTTATTGGTATTAGCATCTTTTTTAGATAAAGAACTTAACGTGAAACAACAAAGAATTTCCAATGATTTAGTAAACTGAAATCAAAGGATGAAATTATTTAACGTAATCAAAGACATAAAATAAAACAAAACAATGAGCACTTATATGAAGTGTATAGGCACAAATAAATAATGAAAATACTTTATCATCACAGAATCGCCTCAAAAGATGGACAGTTTGTTCACGTAGAAGAGCTAACAAACGCTTTCATAGAACAAGGTCACGAGCTAAAGTTTGTTGCCCCATCATTAAATGAAAATAGCGATTTTGGTCACGATGGCGGTTTTGTCACTAAACTTAAAAAATTACTACCAAGAGCACTATATGAATTACTAGAACTCTCTTATAGCCTTTGGATATTCATCAAACTGGTTAAAGCCATAAAACAATTTAAGCCTGAATTTATTTATGAGCGTTATAACCTTTACCAACCAGCCGGTATCTGGGCAAGTAAGCTATTTAACATTCCTCTCATATTAGAAGTAAATGCCCCTTTGGTATACGAACGCAAAACTTATAGTGGCTTAGCACTAGTCAAATTTGCGAAGTGGATAGAAAACTATACGTGGAAAAACGCTACTCATACTTTACCTGTTACCGATGTACTTGCTGACCATTTAAGAGAGGTGGGGGTTAAAGAGAAAAATATTACGGTAATTCATAATGGTGTTAACCAACAATTTATTGATGAAATGCTGGCTAAGCCAATAGCGAACAATAAAAAAGAGATTGTTATTGGTTTTACGGGGTTTATTCACCCCTGGCATGGTATGGACAAAGCAATAGAAGCAATAGCTAAGCATAAGAATCTATCGCTAAAGCTTATTTGCGTTGGCGATGGCAATATTTTACCTGAACTAAAAGAACAAGCGAAAGGCCTTGGCATTAGCGACAAAATTGAATTTGCAGGTTTAGTCACTCGCGATAAAGTAATGGCTTATGTTGAACAATTTGATATTACCTTACAGCCTGATGTTACGGCTTATGCCTCGCCACTTAAAATGTTTGAATATATGGCAGTTGGCAGTGTAATTATTGCACCTGACTGCCCTAATATTAGAGAGATTTTGAGTGACGACACCGCATTGTTTTTCGAAAAGGGTGATCAAGCATCATTCATAAAGCAATTAGATTATGCCATTGAAAATATTGACACGTTAGAAGCTAAACGAAAAGCCGTGAAAGTTAGTATTATAGATAAACAATTTGTTTGGCAAGAAAATGCTAAGCGAATAGTTGAATTATATAAAATTAAAAATCACGAAATAAAGAGATAACTTATGCCGATTACAGCTATTAGTTTTATTCTTGTTTTTATGGTTGGATCTTTATATACCTTAAAAAAACCATTAGCAGGTATTTTGCTTTATTTTTTTTGTTTTTATATGCATCCACCAGGTAAATATTGGGGAAGTTTTTTACCTGAAGTTAGGTGGACCTTAATTGTTGCGGTATTAACATTAATTAGTGTTTTTATTCACGAAAAAAATAAAGGAGATTGGCTTAAATTTAAAGAAACAAAATTATTTATCGCCTTTGTAATATTTGTTGGTCTTCAATTTCCTTTTGTTTTAAGTACAGAGTTGCATCAAATATACTTTATTTTGTTAGTAAAGCTCCTCATTTTATACTTTTTGCTCATAACAATAATTAATACTAAAGAAAAACTTATTACGGTAATTATCGCTAATTTAATTGGGTGC
>CAJWBY010000195.1 GCA_913020705.1 uncultured Colwellia sp. | reverse complement strand
ATACAGCCTCGTGTTATTGAAAGTACCAAACCCTATATAGATACTGAAACAGGATTAGAAGTTCTTCCTTATGTTGTGCCATTTACTAACTATAAACAACAGTTTAAACGGTCGGCGATTGACTCAACTCAATGGCTTGATGCGGCAAGCTTGTTCGAAAGAAATGCCAAATTAGGTGATAACAAACTTGATGTGACTAAGGTGATTATTCCTACACCTAAGTCTGTAATCTATGATAAAAACAATACTCAACTTGATCTCAGTTCAGGTATTAATATTGATTTTGGTAATGTAGCAAAAACTGATGTTAAGGCTGCAATTGCTCGATTAGCGTCATTGGGTATTAATAACAATACTCAAGGCAAGTCTGTAACATTGAGCATTGTAGAGAACAACAAACAAATGATTGGCAGTTACCAATTAGCGATCACTGAAACGGGTATTAAAGTGACAGGTGTTGACGGCGTTGGTGTTTTTAACGGCTTACAATCAATATCCAGTTTGATCACTTTAGGTTCAACACAATTACCCTTGCTCACCGCGAGTGATGAACCTCATTACGAATTCCGTGGCTTGTTGATTGATGTAGCTCGAAACTTTCATAGCAAAGACTTTATTTTAACCCTGCTTGATCAAATGGCGGCCTATAAACTTAACAAGCTACATTTACACTTAGGTGATGATGAAGGTTGGCGTTTAGAGATCCCTTCATTACCAGAATTAACTGAAATAAGCAGTATGCGTTGTTTTGATTTAGACGATCAAAATTGCTTGGCTCCACAGCTAGGTGCTGGCGTAGATACTACAAGCGAGGTGAATGGCTACTATTCTGTTGCTGATTATCAAGAAATTTTAAAAGCAGCAACAGCCCGTCATATTCAAGTGATCCCATCGTTAGATATGCCTGGTCATTCTCGTGCTGCGGTAAAAGCGATGGCAGCTCGTACCAAAAAATACGCTATAGCAGAACAAGGTGATAAGGCTAAGCAGTTCAATTTATACGATGTTAATGATCCAACCGTATATTCATCAGTACAATTTTACGATGACAATACGATTAACGTTTGTCTTGAGTCTTCTTATGCTTTCGTGACTGAAGTTATGACGCAAGTTAAGAAAATTCATGCTGATGCAGGTCAACCTTTAACGCGTTATCATATCGGAGCGGATGAAACGGCTGGCGCTTGGATAGAATCTCAAGCCTGTAAAGACTTTATTGCGAATAACGATAAAGGTGTGAAAGAAATGAGCGAGCTTGGTGCTTATTTTATCGAACGTGTTGCTAGTATTTTATCTGATTTAGACATCGAAACTGCAGGCTGGAGCGATGGATTGGAACATACCCGTAAGGAAAATATGCCCGCAATTGTTCAATCAAACGCTTGGGATACTTTATTTTGGGGCGGCCACATCAAAACACATCAATTGGTAAATAGAGATTGGCAAGTTGTATTGTCATCTCCTGATGTACTCTATTTCGATTTTCCTTATGAAGCAGATCCAAAAGAGCATGGTTACTATTGGGCATCTCGTCATACTAATACTGAAAAAGTATTCCAGTTTATACCAGACAATTTACCCATTCATGCTGAGTTCTGGTTAGATCGCCAAGACAACGCTTATGAAGCTGATGATACCAAAACACCCATGAAACTAGGGAACCGTTTCTTAGGTATTCAAGGGCAGTTGTGGAGTGAAAATACTCGAACCGATAATACGGCTCAATATAAAATATTTCCACGACTTTTTGCTTTAGCTGAACGTTCATGGCACTTAGCTGACTGGGCTATTCCGTATAATTATCGAGGTGCTAAATATAATAAAGACACCAATGTATTTAACGCTGATAAAAAAGAACAACGAGATCAACAATGGAAAATCTTTGCTAACGTGATTGGTCAAAAAGCCTTAGCAAAATTAGAAAGCGATAACATATTTTATCGTTTGCCTACCGTTGGTGCGATTATTAAAGATGACAAGCTACATGCCAATATTGCCTTCCCTGGTGTTGCTATTGAATATAAAGAAGAAGGGGGGGAATGGATACGTTATTCAGCACCCGTTACCGTAAAGAGTGTAGTAAAAGTTAGAAGTATTAGCTTTGATGGACAACGAAAAGGTCGTTCTGTAACAATAAAAAACATCTAATTTACGGTTGAACCCACAGGCTGATAATGTGGAATATCTAGCAGAATCAGCCTGTTGTTTATTTATTTGATGGACTCGAATAAAAATAATTCATTTTTACTAAAAAAATAAATGACAACGCTGTCATTTATGGTTAAGATGAAATCAGATTACATTTTAGTAACTCAACGTAAATCACTAACGAGTTTCTAAAATAATAAATATAAAGACATGAGGTCTACATGCTGAGCAGCAGTGACAATAACGAAATATTCCTAGGTATAGATGGTGGCGGCACTAAGTGCAAAGCTATCGTTATGTCGGGCGATAACAAAATACTCGGTACTGGCATCGCTGGTCCTGCTAATCCGTTACATGGATATGAGCAAGCAATTAACTCTATTACGGAATCTGCTAAATTAGCCCTTAAAGACGCAGGTATTGATGAAAGTGAAATAGGTAATGTTGTTGCTGGTGTTGGCCTTGCTGGCGTTAATTTACCTATTTTGTTTGAAAAAATCTCACAGTGGGATCACCCATTTAAGCATATGTTTCTTGCGACTGATTTACTGATTGCTTGTCTTGGTGCTCATGACGGTAAAGACGGTGCAGTAATGATCACGGGTACTGGCTCATGTGGCTTTTCATTTGTTGATGGGCATCCTTATATTGTTGGGGCGCATGGTTTTCCTCATGGCGACAAAGGCAGTGGAGCTTGGTTTGGTTTACAAGCAGCGAAACAAGCATTGTTATCATTAGATGGTCTAATTCCTCCATCGCTAATTAATGATAAAGTTTTAGCATTACTCAATGTAAAAGATGATGTTGAATTAGTTGAAGTTATAGCAGGAAAACCTGCAGCATTTTATGCTCGTATGGCTAATTTGGTTTTTGACTCTGCTGAAGAAGGCGACGCGCTTGCGTTAGAGATTGTTAATGAAGGTGCTGGTTATATTAACCATGTCGCCAAACAATTATTAAAACAAGATCCACCTGAAATTTCACTTATTGGTGGTTTAACACCGAGAATTAAGCCTTGGTTGGATCTTGAACTACAACAACAATTGCATGACCCGATACATCCACCAGAAGTTGGTTCTGTTATTTTTGCAAAACAACAACTTGCTTTACGATAATCAGTTATTAGTCATAAATATTAAAAATAATTAATAGTTAAGTAATCAAAATTTTAGGGAACAGTAATCGTTATGACAATATTTCGCCTTCACGTTAAAAAGTTATTTGACGGTCAAAGCTATATTGACGATCAAGTGTTAACGATCAGTGATGGAAAAATCATAGCGTTTGATAGTAATACATCTGAAGTTGATGATGTGTTAGAAGGTTTTGTTGTTCCTGGTTTTATTGATTTACAAGTTAATGGCGGTGGAGGTGCATTATTTAACGATTCACCTTCCTTAAAAAATATTCAAACAATAATTACCGCTCATTCAAAATTTGGTACTACGGCAATGCTGCCAACCCTTATTACCGATAAAATCACGGTAATGGAAAAGGCTGCGGATGCTATGGCAGAAGCTATAGCAGAAAAAGTACCGGGTATTATTGGCATTCATTTTGAAGGTCCTCATTTATCTGTCGCGAAAAAAGGTGCTCATATTGAAGAGCATATTCGTCCTATTTCATCACAAGAATGGACGGTGTTAGAGCGTAAAGATATTGGTCAAATATTAGTAACGCTTGCCCCTGAAACGGTTAATGCTGAAGATATTACTCGCATGGTTTCTTTAGGTATTAAGGTGTGTTTAGGACATACCAATGCAGACTTTAAAACCGCACAAAAAGCCTTAGATGCGGGTGCTGATGGTTTTACGCATTTGTATAATGCTATGTCGCCAATACAAGGCAGAAAGCCAGGGGTTACAGGCTGTGCATTTTTAAATGATCAAGCCAGCTGTGGTCTTATTGTTGATGGACATCATGTTGATTACGACAGCTGTAAATTAGCACTTAAAATAAAGCCTGCAGGATCAATTTTCTTAGTAACAGATTCAATGCCTCCGGTTGGTACCACAGATGTTGAATTTGACTTGGTAGGAAAAAAAGTAAGATTAGAAAATGGCAAGTTAACTTCTACAACAGGAGAGTTAGCCGGTTCAGTCTTAGATATGGCGACAGCTGTTGAGAATACACATTTAGGTTTAAAGATACCGCTAGATGAAGCACTAAGAATGGCTTCAAAATACCCTGCAAATTACATTAACCAAAGTGATGTTCGAGGGTGTTTAATTATAGGAAGCCAAGCTGATTTTGTTGAGCTAGACGAGTGTTTTAAAGTGAAATCTACTTGGATATCTGGACACCCTGTTTATAAGAACGTTAATTAGCTTATTTTTTGCAGAAATATAAGAAAAAAGACGCTTGAATATAAAGTGATAAGCACAGCGATAATAAATTAAAATGCATCGTTTTACGTTACTTGTAATCCGATTAATATAAATCATCAAACTAATAATAATAACAAAATAAATATTGAGGAATATATGGAAATGACAACAGAGAAAGCAAAAAGTAACCTGGGACCACTTGCGATAATAGGTGCATTGTTTTTCATCTTTGGTTTCGTCACTTGGCAAAATGGTGCATTAGTCCCTTATCTGCAAATGGTGCTTCAACTTACAGAAACAGAAGCATTATTAATTGCTGTGACTTTCTATTTTGCCTTCACATTAATGGCATTACCTTCAGCTAGCCTCCTAGAAAAAATAGGCTACAAAAATGGTATTGTTATTGGATTATTAGTGCTGGTTGTAGGATTTTTAATTTATATTCCTGCAGCACAATCAAAGCTTTTTTGGTTGTTTTTAATCGCACAGTTCGTCATTGGCACGAGTTTAACGTTGTTGCAAACAGCAGCAAACCCTTATGTTGTAAAAGTTGGCCCAATAGAAAGTGCTGCTGTTCGCATTATGTTTATGGGGTTAATGAATAAAGGTGCCGGGGTTATCGTACCTATCGTTTTTACTGCGATTGTTATTGGCGATTTTTCAGGAGTGACAGCGACAAGTTTAGCTGCAATGTCTGAAACTGAACGCCAACAGACTATTGATGGTTTGGCCAGCGGCTTAGTTGACCCTTATATAGGTATGGCAATTATTTTTATTATTCTTGCCGGTATTATGAAAAAAATGTCGCTGCCAGAACTCGACCTAGATAACGACGATAACGGTCAAGATGCAACACTTGATGTAAACGGAAATGATAAAACGTCAATCATGCAATTTCCTAGCTTGATTTTAGGTGCATTAACTATTTTTGTGTATGTTGGAGCTGAAGTTATTGCCGGAGACACTATCGGACTATTTGCTTCCAATTTAGGTGTGGCTAATGCAACGACACTCACTTCTTATACGATGGCATTTATGCTGATTGGTTATGCGTTAGGTATTGTGCTGATCCCTCGAGTAATGTCCCAAGAATTTGCTTTAAAAGCTTCAGCGATAACAGGCTTAATATTTTCATTGCTCGTCGTATTTAGTGATACAAGCAGTATTTCAGTGTCAGAAGTCTTATGGGGTTGGTCAGGCATACCTACATTGCCTAATACTATTACCTTTATTGCTTTACTTGGTTTTTCTAATGCAATTGTTTGGCCTGCTGTTTGGCCATTAGCGTTAGAAGGGTTAGGTAAGTTCACATCAAAAGGTTCTGCGCTATTAATCATGGGTATTTCAGGTGGAGCATTATTACCGCTAGTTTACGGTCTCCTATCTGAATCTATTAATGGTCAATCTGCTTATTGGATGATGATCCCGATATATAGTTTTATCTTATTTTATGCGGTGAAAGGTCATAAAATAAAAAACTGGAAGTAGTTTAAATCTCTGGAAATTTTTAAACGTAATATTTATAGACATTTTTTACAAATTTATCCGTTTGGATATCCGATCTCACTAGTTGAGGGTGCGTTAAACGATCTAACTTGATCGACCCTGAGTATTTTACTCAGGGTTTTTTTTGCCTGAAATTTAGTGACGAATATAAATGTATTATAAAAAGAGAATATTAATCTAATCATTTCACTAAAAAATAGTAAAACACATGCGCTTTGAAGATTTATTGGATTGTTGATGTAAGGGGTTAAAGATATTAATATATTTTTGTGGGGCTGAATAAATAAGTCTCATATTTTTACATTAATAATTAAGCAAATAAGGATATATCTTGCAGTGTAATATTTTAAAAAACTTTTACGTTAAATCTAATGGTGATATTCGATGCGATGACGATTATGGAGAACGTAAATTACTGGGTAAATTAAACCAATCTGAAGATTTTTCTCCAAAAGTGTTTTTTAATAATTCAAACTATATGGCAATCCGTAAAGGTCATTCAACCAACGTACCTCCTTGGGGAGAAACATGCGAAAAATGTGTTTTCTACCGTTCTGGACAGTCGGAGGATATGATTACATCAAAATCTATAACAAAGATTCAGCTAGAACCCTCACTATTGTGCAGTTTGGCATGTCCTGGATGCTCTCGTGTCGCACAAATAAAGGCTGGTAGAAAACCATTAATAATGTCAGAAAACATCTTAGATAATTTATTAAAAGGCCTACTTAAAGAAAATTACTCAGTAGAACGATTTGAACTTTGTGGGCAAGGTGAGCCTCTAAACCATCCTGCACCAGACAAGCTCATAAAGTTAATAAATAGTGCTTATCCAAATGCTGATGTTTCCTTAGTAACAAATGGTAATTTTAGCCTAGAGAAAAAATTAATAGAGAGTTTTTTAACTGAAATTATTATTTCAGTGGACGGTGCGTATCAAGATTCGTATGAAAAATATAGGATTAACGGTAACATCGAACAGTCGGTGCAGTTTATGGATGATGCTCGTAAAAAATATCCTAAAGCTAAAATCATCTGGAAATATGTACTATTTACCCATAATGACAGTGACGAAGAGATTATTACTGCTCAGAGAATTGCAGATCGAATTCAGGTAGATGAACTTAGATTTATTAATACTTCTTACGGTCCAGCGTCCACAAGATTATCGAAAGCTTTGGCAACGCCTTTTCCAATACGTTCTATAAGAACTACTATTTTTAAGCACCCGTTAATTCCAGGTACTTTAAAAGTATTGAATATAGAGACTAGTTCTAGGTTATGGCTTAAAAGGGAGGTGAATAAGCTTGGCCCTAAGTTTGTAAATAAATTTTGGCCTTCATTAAGTCATCGAATTGAAAAAGTTAGCATAATAAAACAGGGAGAGAACCATTATCTTTTCATCGATGGATGGGCTTCAATGAAAAGATCTG
>CAJWBY010000194.1 GCA_913020705.1 uncultured Colwellia sp. | reverse complement strand
GGTGCCTAAACCGACAAATCGTTTTGGATGATCGTTAACAATGCCTGCAATGTGATCATTCAAATACATAGACAAATCTAAAGTATCTTTTGGTTTTGCCCAATAATTAAACATGACAGGTACGGTTGAAAGTACTTGTACATCGACTTGATGTTTTTGACAGTCATCAAGGCGAATTTTGGGGTCCCAACAATTGTGATCTATTTCACGAAAAAACTTCTCATCAACCATCATGCGCGCACAACCACATTTATGATGGTCTAAACTAACAAACCCCCCGTAACCGTATTTTTCACGTAAGTTCGGCCACGTCTTTGGTAATATATGCGTGTGAATATCTATCTTTAACATAACTTACCCCTTGGTCACTGTAATGCCGCATTTCTGACATGTGCAGTTAACGGGTGTGTCGTAAAAACGAGTGAATACTTTAGGTAAGTCTGTTTCTATATTGTCGAGACAAAAAGCTTCTGTGTATAGTTGGCTTTTGCAGTCAGGACAAAACCAATAAAGTGCATCTTCTTGCTTATGTGCCCGCTTTTGTTCAACCACTAAACCAACGCTGTTTTCAAAACGTTGTGGGGAATGCAACATTTTTGGCGGAAGTAAGAATATCTCGCCTGCTTTAATTTTTATATCATGGAAATTTTCAGGACTATGGTGGTCATTATTGTCAACTGAACCATCAATAACTGAAAGCACCATTTCACCTTCGATTTGATAAAATAGCTCAGGGGTTTCGTTGTAGTGATAGTCGGTACGATTATTAGGGCCACCGACAATCATGACAATAAAGTTGTCTTGTTCAAAAATTTGTTTATTACAAACAGGAGGTTTAAGTAAATGACGATGTTCATCAATCCAGGCATGCAAATTAAAAGGCATGGCGATGCTATTTTTCAACCTTGTCATGACTATTCCCCGCTTGGCTTTTTATTTTGATTCAACGCTGCGATACATTTGAGTTCAATGGCAATAGGAGTGGGTAATTTGTTAATTTCAACCGTGGTTCGACAAGGTTGATTGTCAGCAAAGTATTCTGCGTAAATACGATTATAAGTAGCAAAATCATCATCCATATTGGTTAAAAATACGGTGACATCAACTAAATCCATCCAGCTAGCATTTGACGCTTCAAGAATTAAACGGATATTGGTGAATACACTGTGGCATTGCGCTTCAATGTCGTAACTTTTTATTTTGCCTTGCTCGTCAAGTTCAACACCTGGAATATCTTTGCAGCCAGCTTTTCTTGGACCGACACCTGAAAGAAATAATAAGTCGCCGACTTGTCGGGCGTGAGGGTATAAGCCTACGGGTTTTGGCGCTTGTTCTGCGTTGATTACTTTCGGGGTCAAAGACGCTTTAGTTGTTATATCGTTCATAAGGGATCCTTATGTAATTGTTGTTTTATTTTTATAGTGATAAGTGTAGACAAAAATCAATCAAAGACCTTTGTTCTTCACATATTTGCAAGGTATTGCACTGTATTTGAGCACAACAAAATAGAGCTGATTTCGAACTTATCGAAAGCACTCTAAGGTACTCCAAAGAAAGGAGGTTAAATAAGCGTCCATTTGCAGCCTAATACGCTGGCAAATATTGCTCCTGATGATTTAAATTTATGACAAATTTGGTTCATTGATTAGTTTGAGCCTATGAGTATTTTATGCAAACATTCTTGGGTTCAGTGAAAAACCGCATGGCTTCTAAACCTCCTTCTCGGCCTACACCTGAATGATTCATACCACCAAAAGGAGTGCGTAAATCACGTAACAGCCAACAATTTATCCATACTATGCCGGTATTTATTTGCTCGGCAAGCTGATGAGCTCTATTAACGTTTTGCGTCCAGATTGTAGCCGCTAAGCCATATTGGCTTTCGTTGGCAAGTGCGATAGCTTGTTTGTCTGTATCAAATACTTGTAAAGTGATCACCGGGCCAAATATTTCTTGTTGGTTACAGCTAGCACTATTTTTTAAGCCTTCAATAATGGTGGGCTGTAAAAAGTAACCTTGAGTACAGCGACCAGATAATTGCACTTGTTCGCCGCCGGCTAAAATAGTGCCGCCTTCTTGTTTGGCTAAGTCTATATATCCAAGTATCTTTGTTAAGTGTTCTTTTGAAACAATCGCGCCCATTTTAGTTTCATTAATCAAAGGATCTTGCGGAACAAGCGCTTTAGCTCTTTCTACTAATGCAGCTTTAAACTTTTCATAAATACCCCGTTGAATATATAAACGTGAGGCACATAAACAGATTTGACCTTGATTCGCGAAACTGGCGCGGAAAACTTCTTCAACGGTATTTTCAAAATCACAGTCATCAAAAATTAATGCCGGATTTTTACCACCTAACTCTAACGATAGCTTTTTAAATTTCGGTGCAAGCTGCGTAGCTATTGCAGCACCTGTTGCAGAACCACCCGTAAATGAAATAGCCTTAACTTTAGGATGATTACAAATCGAAGAACCAACACCTGCACCTGTGCCGTGTAATATATTTAAAACGCCTTTAGGCAAGCCCACTTTTTGACAAATAGTGCCAAGCATTGCTGCCGTTTGTGGGGTGATCTCCGAGGGCTTCGCAATTACACAATTTCCTGCAGCAAGTGCTGGCGCTATTTTCCAAGTAAATAAATACAAGGGTAAATTCCACGGGGAAATACAGCCGACTATACCAACAGCTTGGCGCAAGGTGTAATTAATTGCCGTACCGGCAATTGAGTGAGACTCACTGGCGAATTGCGAACAGGCATGGGCAAAAAATTTAAAATTGCTGGCTGCACGAGGAATGTCTACCATTCTAGCTAACGCTAAAGGTTTACCATTGTCAGTTGCCTCAGCAAGTGCCAATGGTTCAAGTTGGTTTTCAATCTCTTGGGCGATAGCCGTTAAGTAGTCAGCACGTTGTTCTATATCTAACGCACGCCATGCAGGAAGCGCACGTTCAGCTGCAGTAACAGCCTGTTCAACATCTATACCATCACTGTTTGGCGTTTTTCCATAAACCAAACCTGTGGCAGGCTCGATGTTATCTAAATAGTTATTATTAATGGGCGCTTGATATTCGCCACCTATAAAGTTATCAATTATGTTAGCTACTTTCGTCATTGTTTATTCCTCTAACTCGTTTGTTTAAAGGACGTTTATAAACAAGAAGTTCTGCCACCATCAACAGGCAAGTTAATACCTGTGATGTATCCTGCTGCAGGAGAGGCTAAAAATGCCGCCGCCGCGGCAAATTCTTCAGGTTTGGCGAAGCGACGCATCGGAATTATCGCTTTTTCGTTGATAGTAGCTTGTTCAATTGAAATGTTTTGCTTCTTGGCTTTGCCTGAAATAATAGCGTCTAAACGCGCGGTTGCCGTAGCACCAGGCAATACATTGTTAACGGTAATACCAAATTCGCCTAATTCATTTGCTAAAGTTTTAGCCCAGCTTGCTACAGCACCACGAATAGTATTAGAAACACCTAATCCATTGAGAGGTTGCTTAACTGATGTAGATATAACATTGATGATGCGGCCATATTTATTTTCTTTCATATTCGGAATAAGCGCTTGAACCAAGTGATGATTAGACACTAAATGTAAATTAAAAGCGTTAATAAATTCATCAACCCCCGCCACGTTTGCGGGACCTGGTGCTGGTCCGCCTGTATTGTTGATTAAAATATCATAACCACCTAATGCGTTTACATGCGCATTGATTACTTCTTTGACGTGCTCGGGTTGAGAAAAGTCAGCGACTAATACTTGATGCTGTTGACCTTGTTCAGTATTAAGTTCCGCTTTTACTTCTTCTAGTGCTTTTTGATTACGTGAAAATAGCGTGACACTTGCACCTAAATTAGCAAGTTCTATGGCACAAGCCTTGCCAATACCTTGACTTGAACCACAAACCAACGCGCTTTTACCTTGAAAATTAATATCCATGAGGACTCTTTTTTATTTTAATTATTGTTTTCACTTTCACTTCATACTTTTAGAGTACTAAATTAATTCCAGTGAAAATTTGAGTTAATCAATTTTTATCACATTAAAAAATTTAATGTCAGCAAAATTTTTATTTTTATTTTTGTGCTTTGTAAACTTTTATACGCACCTTCATTTTGTTTTGACTTTTGTTAGATTAAGCTGATAATGATTTTTTATATCAAGTTAAGTAGCTGTAATCATCGTGAATAAATCATCAAATGGTATATATGTTTCAGGGCAGGGAATACCTGTTATTTTACTTCACAGTTCATTAAGTTCAGCGAGACAATGGCAACCGTTAGTAAAATTGCTTGAACCTAACTTCTTAGTGATCAATGTTGATATTTTAGGTTACGGAAATGCAGATAAAGTGTCTGACGAGCTAAATTATAATTTTGATGTGGAAATTAAACGTATCGAAAATGTCCTCAATACGATTGCACCAAATCAATCTTTTCATCTAGTGGGACACTCTTGTGGTGGTGCTATTGCATTGAAGTTAGCTGTAGAACAATCAGAAAGCTTATTAAGCCTATCTTTGTATGAACCTGTCGCTTTCCATTTACTTGAACAAAATAGTGAAGCAAGAGCTATTTCAGAGGATTTTGCACGTAAAGTCGATGTTGACGATACATATAAAGCCGCAGAGATATTTACTGATTTTTGGAACAATGAAGGGTTTTTCCGATCTTTACCCCGCAAAATGCAAGACTCAATGGCGAAAGATATGCCAAAAGTAAAATTAGACTCTAAAGGTTTAATCTCGGAGAGTTATTCATTAGCAGACCTGAGTGTAATTAGTTGCAGAACATTATTGATGACAGGAAATAACAGCCCTAAACTCATCCATTTATTATCAAATGAAATTAAATCAAGTTTACCCAATGTAGAGCAAAAGTGCTTTCCTACCGGCCATATGGGACCCGTAAGTCACAGTGATTTGATCCATCCAAGTATTGCAGATTTCATACAAAAAATTTGATGGGAAAACTTATATAGCGGAAAGTTTGCTTATGGATTTGCTATTTCCGTTAGTTATAATTAAAAAAAGACGCCTAAGCGTCTTTTTTTAATACAGCTTTTTATATTACTGTAGAAGTTCTTTGTCAGTAAATTCTTCACTAAACAAAGCACTTGATAAATAACGCTCTGCTGAACTTGCTAAAATAACAACAATGTTTTTACCTTCGTTTTCTGGATTTTCAGCTAAACGTTTAGCGGCAACAACAGCAGCACCTGAAGAGATACCCGCAAGAATACCTTCTTCTTTCATAAGGCGGTGACACATTGCCATCGCTTCATCGTTAGTCACTTTCTCAACAGCGTCAATTAAGCTGAGATCTAAGTTACCAGGAATAAAACCAGCACCAATACCTTGAATTTTATGTGGACCTGGTTTTAATTCTTCACCCGCCATTGCTTGGCTGATAACAGGAGAGTCAGTAGGCTCTACCGCAACAGACATGATGTTTTTGCCAGCTGTATTTTTAATGTAACGACTAACACCAGTAATTGTTCCACCAGTACCAACACCTGCCACGAAAATATCAACCTTGCCGTCAGTATCAGCCCAAATTTCTGGACCTGTGGTTTTTTCATGGATCTCAGGGTTAGCAGGATTACTGAATTGACCGAGTAAAACATACTTTTCTGGATCTGAATCTTTAATTTCTTGCGCTTTAGCGATTGCACCATTCATACCTTTAGCGCCATCTGTTAATTCAAGCTTTGCACCTAAAGCGGCTAATAATTTTCTACGTTCTAAACTCATGGTATTTGGCATGGTTAACGTTATACCGTAACCACGAGCAGCTGCAACAAAAGCAAGTGCTATACCTGTGTTACCACTTGTCGGTTCAACAATTTCTTTACCTGCAGTTAATAAACCTTTTTTCTCAGCATCCCAAATCATATTTGCGCCAATACGACACTTAATACTTGCACTTGGATTTCTTGATTCTATTTTAGCGAAAACATTACCTTTTGTTACTCTGTTAAGTTTTACGAGTGGTGTTTTGCCGATAGCTGTTGAATTATCTTCAAAAATTGTGGTCATCTTAGATCCTTGAGAAAGTTTTAATTATTTTAATATAACAAGATTAGCGTTTTATAGAATAAAAAGAAGTTATATTTTGTTTATTAATATGCAAAAAAGGAATATAGCATCATTTCCAACGTTATTTTTGACAACGATATGACGTAAATAGGAGACGTTTTTTTCTTGGTTAGTTATTAAGTTCATGTTTTTAAATGTATTTTTATTTTAGATTTCTTTGTTATGCCTGATTATAACGGGTGTTTATTTTCAATATTAAACTTATAAATAAATGGTGGTTGGATAATAAATAGCCACTACTCTATTATGATTTAACTGGTCGAACGTCCGATGAGTTAATTATCAATAATAAAAATATGACGTAAAAAAATTATAATAATAATTGGGGAAAGAAATGAATACAATAAAAAAGGTAGTTGCTATTGCTGTGCTCTATTTAACAATTTATTCAACCGCAGCGCATAGCAAAGAATATAAAATAGTACTTATACATGGTTTCCAACCGCAGCAATTAATTGTTGACGGTGATGTTACTCAAAGTGGACAAAATTACTGGCAAGGTTACTGGAATGATCGAAGTGATGCCCGAATTGATTGGCCTTCATATGAGCGAATAGAAGAAAAAATAGCAAGTGACTACATATGGCCAAAGCTAAAATCGTTTTCTGAAAGTAACTTTTGCTCTCCTGGTTGTATATTTGTGACTCACTCTACAGGTGATCTCATTGCGCGGTATATTATAGATAACCAAGAGAATTGGTTAGAAAATGCTGGATTATCACCGCTCAATATTGTTGCCACATTTGATATTGCCGGTGCTGGCGGAGGTAGTGAACTTGCAGATTTAGCCGTAAGTGTTGCCCAAGCTACAGAAACCTGGTCTTTCTTCTTAGAAGCTGCGTTGGAAGCTTGGCTTGGCGGAGATCTTGGAGATGAAATGGGCGTACTTAACGACTTAAAAGTTAATAACGCTAGACAACTCGCCCCATTCCCTGACGCTAGGATCCCTCGATTACGTTTTGTCGGTGATGCAAGTGAATATTTAGGTGTTACTAGCCCCTTTATTCAAGGTAATGATGACGGTGTTGTTGGTACTCATTCATCGTGTGGAGGAAATCGCCAAGGAAACTATGGCAGTTGTAGTAGTAACATTGCTTTTAACGGTAAAATTTCCAATCAAAGTAACGCCGTTTCAGGTTTTATGCCATATCACTACCCAATGCTTATGGGCGAATTCTATAGCCATGGTTCATTACTTGAGGAGAAGCAAGAAGGTAAAGTCACAGCAGCGAGTAACCAAAACAATTTGTTGTCGGGAGAAAGTATTCATTTTGAAACGTATACTAAAACAACTGGTTGGTGGCGTTGGAAAAGTAATTACCTATATGTAGAAAACTCAAATGATGACAGTATGTCAATGCT
>CAJWBY010000193.1 GCA_913020705.1 uncultured Colwellia sp. | reverse complement strand
GTATTCGATCGCGATAATAATTTACGTGGTCGATTCTATTTAGATTTATACGCACGTGCTCACAAGCGCGGTGGTGCATGGATGGACGATTGCAAAGGTCGTCGAGAATTAGCTAATGGCGATATTCAATATCCTGTTGCTTATCTTACCTGTAACTTTAATAAACCTATTGGTGATAAACCTGCCCTATTCACCCATGATGAAGTAGTGACTTTATTTCATGAGTTTGGTCACGGTATTCATCATATGCTTACACAGATTAACGCCAGCGGTGTTTCAGGTATTGATGGTGTTCCTTGGGATGCGGTTGAATTACCCAGTCAATTTTTAGAAAACTGGTGTTGGCAACCTGAAGCATTAGCTTTTATTTCAGGACACTTTGAAACAGGTGAACCGTTACCACAAGAAATGCTTGATAAAATGTTAGCGGCAAAAAACTATCAATCGGCTATGCAAATGTTACGTCAATTAGAATTCAGTATTTTTGACTTTAAAATGCATAGAGATTATCAGCCTGAACAAGAAAACTCGGCTTATATTCAAGACATATTGAATGAAGTTCGTAACGAATATTCCGTAGTGAAAGCGGCTGATTTCAATCGTTTTCAACACAGCTTTGGGCATATTTTTGGCGGCGGCTACTCTGCAGGCTACTACAGCTACAAATGGGCAGAAGTATTATCTGCTGACGCTTTTAGCCGTTTTGAGGAAGAAGGTATTTTTAACGAAAAAGTAGGACATGACTTTTTAACTAATATATTAGAAAAAGGTGGTTCTCAAGAGCCGAGCGAGTTATTTAAAGCCTTTCGTGGTCGTGAGCCTGAAATAGATGCACTACTTAGACATTGCGGAATTAAAGGATAATGAGCAACAATATATAATGGAAAAAATCGATTCACTCTATCAGCGAGCCGCCGAACGTAAAGGTGGCACAGCTGTGCTGAACTTATTATTAGGTGAGGCTCAACAAGATAACTTAGTGGCCGAGCTCAGTGACGACCGAATTTTGTCCGCTTTCACTAAGAAAATTTTTCAAAGTGGTTTTGTTTGGCGAGTAGTCGAAAACAAATGGCCTAACTTTGAGGAAATGTTTTTTAGTTTTGATTTAACAAAAATATTAATGATGCCCGAAGAAATGCAGGAGCGTAAAGCCGGCGATGCCAAAATCATTCGTAATTATAACAAAGTAAAAACAATTCAAGCTAACGCGCAAATGATGTTTGATGAAATACATAGCGATAATCACGCGCATAAAAGTTTTGCTGAATTTATTGCTGCATGGCCAAGTAATAACATGATTGGTTTATGGGATTATTTGAAAAAGAATGGCCAACGCCTAGGTGGTAACACTGGGCCTTATGCTTTGCGTGCTATCGGTAAAGACACATTTTTATTGACCCGTGACATTGAAGCCTATTTCCGTGCCAATAAAATTATTGATGGCGGGCTTCAAAGTAAAAAAAGCTTAGCCGCGATTCAAGCTGCTTTCAATCAATGGCAAAGTGAATGTGACTTATCACTTACACAGCTCAGTCGCCTCGTTGCCTTCGCCACTGGCGACAATAATGTTCAAGTAGAGTTTTAATTTATGGACATGTCTTTAATAGCCGTTGGTTATGTTGATAAAACAGATGTTGATTTAGCGAAGAAAATTGCTAAAAAATGGCAACTAGAATACATAGGCGACAGTAGTTCTGCCGCTAAACACCCACAGTTACTTTTTTTACTACAGGTAAATTTTCAACAATTAGAACTGATCAAACTTGACGAGCCTAAATTAGGTGGCATTAAAGTAGACTTTGTTGATGGCGCAGTTGCCCATCGACGAAAGTTTGGTGGTGGACGTGGCCAAGATATCGCTAAAGCTATAGGCTTAAAGCATGGTTTTACCCCACATGTGCTAGACGCTACCGCAGGTTTAGGACGAGATTCTTTTGTACTTGCTACGCTAGGTTGCACAGTTACTATGAAAGAAAGAATGCCCATTGTCGCGGCACTTTTAGAAAATGGTTTAGAACGCGCTAAATTGAATAATGAAGTCAGTGATATTGCCAATAGAATGTCACTTGTTCATGCTTCTACTATTGAAGAATTGGAATTCACTCAACAGCCTGATGTGATTTATCTCGACCCTATGTATCCTCATCGCGAAAAATCAGCGGCAGTAAAAAAAGAAATGCGTGTGTTTCAATCTCTCGTCGGTGAAGACCTAGATGCAGACGATTTACTAGAACCGGCATTGAAATTGGCCAAGTACCGTGTAGTGGTTAAACGTCCAAGTTACGCGCCACCATTAAATGATAAAAAGCCATCAACCAGTATCAAAATGAAAAAAAATCGTTTTGACGTTTATGTAAATCTAGCCATTCCAAAGAACAATTAACGAGGCTCGTTTACAACTTAACCTTACTTTCGGCTAACGCCAGTAAGGTAATAGTTATTAGCAAGAGTTGTAAACTAGCTTTTATTCATATCACTCTCGATACTCTTCATATTGTCTAATGCTTTTTGCACACTTTCATCCAAAAGAACGAGATAAAAACATGGTTTCTTCTAAAACTGATTAATGGAAATTAATAACTACTTGATATGATGAGAATATAAAGGTAAATTTTATTTCTATTATAAGGAAATCAGACGGTGAATTTTCTGAAGAAAAAAAGAACGTTTCTCGTCTCATAAGCTGTTTTATTTTACATGGAGTTTGTATGAAATTTTTAAGTGTTTTATTTTTAGGTCTTTTGGTTTTAGGTGGTTGTAAGTCCACACCTGAGCAATACCTTACAGAGCCAGCCATAACAGTCGAGTTATTTAATTTGCAAAATTACTGGGTTCCAAAAACTAAAACGTTTAGTTTTAAACCGAGAACCTTTAAACAACCAAAAAATAGTGGGGCTGTAAAGGTTAAGTATTTAATCGACTCTAATGGAGAAATATTTAACCCAATAGTTGTTGAGTCATTACCCAAAGGATCTTGGGATAAACATGCATTAGGAGCCGTGAGTAAATTCAAATATATGCCATCTAAAGCTAATTCATCTAAAACACCTGTTTATGTAACAATGGAAATTAAATTTGAGCCCGAATAAAAAAAAATAATAAATCACTCAAACAGATAAATAACAGTTGGTTTTTACTCCTACGTCGCTTATTTTAATCAACTATTATTTGCCTCCTAATGGGGCGTTAGGCTTATTGATGTGGCTTTTTGTATTCGAATGAATTAACTTTAGTTATCAGAATCTTATTTAGAAAGGAGTTTAAAATGAAAAATTTCATTATCTTATTTTCATGTCTTGTACTTATGCAAGGTTGTTCTTCTAATAAAGTTCAATCTGAGCAAGACGTTCAAAAAAATACAATTAACGAAATTAAAAGTAACATGGGAGCACCTGGTAAACCTGTAGAGTTTGGTACAACATGTTCTTATATAAGTAGGGAAAGTAGCAGTAGATGTCTAACCCAGATGCAACTTGTAGGTATGAGTTGTTCATGTATGACTAATGCGGGACCGCAGAGTGGTTCTGTTGTAAAGTAGGTATAACAAACACTTCAAACGGACAAAAATAGTTGGTTACGTTCCGCTTCGATACACATTTTAACCAACTACAATTTCCCCCCTTGACAGGGTGTTATGAATATTAAGGATAATTCGTGTTAAAAAGTATAATTTTGATGATTTTTCTTGTGCTACTTGTGGGTTGCGCATCAACTGATAAAACGCCATTGTCTGCAGATTCATTTAATATGACTTCTACAAACCCCTCGTATGGATTCACAGAAAAGAATCCAATCGAACTTGGGGGGTTCCTTCGCTGGACTAAATATCAAGGCGCACACGTTGAATACTTCAACAATCTTCAAGGACCTAATGGTGAGCAGGTTCAAGTCAAAAGGTTAGGGAGTTGCTGTTCTTTTGAGGATGCTTCAATGCCGTTTGGTGGTGGTTTATTAGATATGTATGAACTAACATACAACGGAATTTCTCAACCTATGGTTATTTATGTAAATCTTTATAAGTTCGCAAAACCAATGGCGCCAATAGGTTTTGCTTTGCAGTAAATATTAATAAGCCTCTCAAAAGGGACAAATAACAGTTTACTATTTATCCCTTTGTCACTTATTTTTGCCAGCCATCGCTGCCTCTTAATGGGGCGTTATGCTCATTTCTCATTCAGAGCATCAATGGAATAATTATGCCGATAAAAAAATGGATTTTTCAATATGTTATAGCTCTAGCAGTTATTTTTGTTTTACTCGCTGGTGTTCAATACTTAAAAGGTAAAAGTGTAGAGTATTCTATTGAATTTGGAATATTGTGGGCATTGGTATCGGTAACTATTTTTGCTATTAGGCGTTTCTATAATTATCGAAAAAGTATTAACTGCAAGCTTTGTAATGACTTACCAAATAATAATCAAGGTACCGAAGGTAAGTAAACCTACAAGTCACTAACCACGGCAAATAAAGGACAATGTTTCATTTGATTTTTGACACCAAAAATTAGATTATTTGAGCGCCGTCAACTTTTACTTGCCCATCTTCAATTATAAGTTCTAAGTGGCCTAAAAGCTCATCATCGATTACCGAGGATTTTTGTTTCCAAAGTACTCTAACTCTTTCCTTGTTTTTTAGACATCCCATAAATTCAGGCTCAGTTTTTAAGCTAGTTAGCACAGGAGAATTTTCCCACTGGTCGTTAATGTTTTCGCGTGTAGCATGTTTCAGCATTTCAGTTGAAAAGTTATTAGAAAATTTTGAGTAGTCCTTTGCATTCGATGCAAGAATTAAACTATTCCAAATTGGTGCTGCTAATTTATGAATTTCTTCTTGTGTTAATTTATTTAATTGCATAATTTTGCTCCTATATGTTTGTTTTTAAAAAATACATTAACCGCTGAACACTTAAAAGTAAAAATCGTGTATATTTCGTAGGTATCAATAGTTGTTACTGGATTGTGGTATGGAGTATCGAAATAAAGTCAGATGTTGTTTAGTATTTGTAAAAGAACACGTAAAAAAAAGTTCAACGGGCTACCAGCAACTTGCAGAACGGTTGGGTGTTTCCGTACTTACTATAAAGAGGCAACTCAATGGTGACGAAATCTCCATGTCAAAACTTCTTGCTTTGTGTGATGCGGCACAAGTCGATTTTGCAGATATTTGGGCGAAAGTTGAAAACAGAAAAGCAGAACATAATGTATTTACTAAAGAACAGGATCACGCATTTTACTATTTCCCTCATCTATTTAGATATTTCATTGAGTTGCTAAGCAAACACGCTCCCACCCAGATCGAGCAAGCGTGGAACATATCTCCCGCTTCAACTCACATTTACTTACGTAAATTGGAGGAACTAAACTTGATAAGCCTTTCGGAAAAAGCTAACCCAACAATGCTAATCTCTGAACCAATGGGCTTCGAAGGTGAAAGTCTAAATGTAATAAAGGGAATTCAAAAAGCTTTAATTGATGTAAGTGATAAATTGATTGCACCTCGTGAAGACGAGCCTTTTGTCATTGCAAAACCAATGCTGCTGAGTGAAGACTTAAGGCATAAAATGTATAAAGAGATTGCTGAATTAGTGTCTAGGTATGCTGAGTTGTCTGAGCGTTACTTCTTTAGCTCGAATCTACCACCTTTCAATTTAGTGATTTGTGACTATAAAGTTCTGGATGAGGAGCCTTTTCCAGATATTATTGATATCTCTGGATTTGAACCTCCTTCGAAGTAATCAATGGACCTTCCGTCTCACATTTACTCAAAGTCTACATCAAGAGTTGGAACATTAACCGCAGCTTTAGTTTTAAACTGTCATTAACCAATCACCATGCGAGTCATAAAATTCGCAGTTTTTATGACTCTTCCACATATCCCTAAAATACCGACAACCTTTGATTGAAATACACTTGTCATAAAATCGTAACCTAGCTGTAACAAAGATCAGTGAAAATCCGCTGTAATTATCAAGGATTACTCATCAAGGACTTACTATGCGGGTATCAAGTTTTTCAAGATTATCTGTTATTGCCATCAGTGTGTTTGCTATTACATTCGTCGCAACCATGTTTCATGTTGGTGCATCTCTTACATCAAGTCGAGTTCAGTACTCTGAGTATCAAGCCTTAAAAACCTTAACCACCGTCAAATTTTATCGCACCATTGCCACCTATTTACAAACCGGTGATGCAAGTTTGTTGAACACAGCACAAGAACAACTGAACGAAATAATTAAACGTTCAGCACATTTAGACATTGGTAGTTTAAGTGATGAGATCACTGAAGAAGCAAGTAAGCTCAATCAAAATATTGAAACAAAATTTCGCGCTATGGGAAAGTTAAGTGGTGATCCACTTGCCTTAATTCGTAACGGTGAGCAAAGCATGATCGCTATCACGCATTCACTTATAAAGTACGCCTCACAAAGTGAAGCACTTAATAATCAACAACGTGTAAATTACTTAATCACTACCGGAAATACTGCCAGTGCATTAAATTATTTAATCAGCACGCGTGAAAAACTTTTTACCACTCAAGATATAAACAGTACAAGCTTTCAAAGTGCCTTAAAAGATCTCGTATTATTAACTCAACAATTGTCAAATTATCCGTCATTAGCTATTTTCCCTGAAAGCGAAGAAGAAGCTGACGAAGATGACTTTTTTAATGATGAAGATGACGAAAAAGAAGACATCAGTGAAGAAGCCATTGATGAGCTTAATTCCCTGATTAAGCGTTACCAAAGTGAGTTTGAAAATACTTTAGCATTACAGAATCAACGCAAAGCTGGGTTAGCCCTACTCAAAGAGAATGTAACTACATTAGAAGACATTATTCTTGTTGCTGAAACCGCCATTTTGCAAGAACAAGAAACATTGAATCAACAACTTTATTTAGTTGTTATTGGCTTACTGTCGTTTTTAGTTTGCTTTCTTGTGGCAAATTACTGGCTACAACGCAGTGTTATTTTGAATCCATTACGTAAATTACGAAACGGTTTTGTACAATTGGTTGAGCAAGGAAAAGTCGATAATATTACCGACATCCCCGCTAAGACAGAACTCGGAGAAATATCTTCGAGCTTTAATAAAATGGTCAACAAACTTGCGCAAGACGATAAAGCGAAAGCACAACAACTTGATTTAGTTGCTAAAGCTTTAACAACGATGGAAAGCCAAGTTAAAAACATTTATCAATCATCTCACAGCACCAGTGCGCACGTGCAAGGTGCTCGTGAAATTATGGATGCCTTAGGGCAAGCCACTGAAACCGTTAACATGTTATCAGAACAGGTAGTGAACAACGCACAAGCGACACAACATGCGATGGAGACCAGCCAAAGCCGTGTAGCACAAGTGTTAGCCGCAAGTGAATCAACCAGTATAGCCGCACAACAAAGTAAATCGGCGATAACGTCACTCTTTCAATCGGTTGATAGTGTGACTTCAATAGTTGATGTGATTAGCGCTAT
>CAJWBY010000192.1 GCA_913020705.1 uncultured Colwellia sp. | reverse complement strand
TTCTCAGAAGACGGCTTAAGTGCGATTAAGGCACATAAGTGGCCAGGTAATATACGTGAGTTACAAAATAAAGTAAAAAGCTCAGTAATCATGACTACGGGAACACAAGTTACCGCCTTCGATTTAGGATTTTTTGATCATACTAATACTGAATTTGAGCTGTCTTTGAATTTACGCTCAGTACGAGAAAAAGCCGAGTCATTGGCTATTCAAAAAGCTTATGCTTTAGCCGATGGGAATATGTCAAAAACATCAGAGTTATTAGGTGTAACAAGGCCAACACTATATTCATTAATTGAAAAGTATGGTCTTACGATTAACGATACTTAACTTGAATGGTTAAATATATAGAAGGTTTTGGAAACGCTAAAACCTTCTATAAAATATTGTAACTTTAGATCTTACTCAGAAGGGAGGTTCGTTTCTTTTTCGTCATTTATATCTATATTAGCTTCGGCATATAATCGACTTTTCTGCTTAAGCAATTTATCTACATAACGGGCCATCTTTATTTTTTCTTTAATTGAAGATTCTAATATTTCTTCAACTTCTCTTAATATTTCTTTCATGTTTTCAACATTTTCTGTTGAATTTACAACAAGTTGTTCGCTTGCTTGCTTTGGTTCATTACTGGTTAATTGGGCTTTATGAAGAGAGCCAGTTAGCTCAACTTGCATTTCTTGCGCAACTTCATTAATAGCTTCTGAATTAATACAAGTTAGTTCTTCTAAAAAACCAAACAATAATAATCGGTCAACAAAAATATTAATTTTTCTTGGTACACCTAAAGTTTTTTCATGAATAATACTTAAACCATTATCAGAAAAAAGTGCCTCTTTATTACAGCCCGCTTGCTGTAATCGATGGTTTACATATTCTTTAACTTCTTCACTGGTAAGTGGTTGTAAATGGGCAGAAGCAATAATTCGTTGACGAAATTGTTCCATATTCGGTGCTTGAATAATATCTTTTAGTTCTTCTTGACCAAGCAAAAAACTTTGTATTAAAGGTTTATTATCAAGTTGAAAGTTTGATAACATCCTGAGTTCTTCTACTGTTTCAATCGGCAGATTTTGAGCTTCATCAACAATGAGTAAAGCACGTTTCCCTTGTCGGTTTAGGTCAATTAGAAATTGCTCAATAGCCTTTAAAATTTCTGCTTTACTGTTGCCTTGAACCGAAATTTTAAATTCAGAAGCGACTAATTCAAGTAACTCTTGTGGATTTAGTTTTGTCGTCACCAGTTGAGCAGCAATAATTGAATCGTCAGCAATATTATTTAATAGGTTACGCGCTATTGTGGTTTTTCCAGTGCCAATAGGGCCTGTAACCACGATAAAACCTTCACCTTGGTCTAAGCCATATTGCAAATAAGACATCGCTCTTTGATGGTTGCTCGATGCGAAAAAGAAACGAGGATCAGGGCTTAACTGAAAAGGGCGCTCTTTAAAACCATAATAATTTTCGTACATACTGCTAAAAACCTTTACTGAAATTGAGGTAGATTCTATCTTCCTCATAGTTGAACGATTGCGTAGTTGAACTTCGATTAAGGTGACTTACACCTAACGTAAATGAGAGTTGGCTATTTAATGATTTATCATACTCAATACTAAAACTGCGATAACGATCATTTCGCTCATCTTCTTGTTCAAGTGCTCGATTCTCATTGGTGTAATCGATATTTAATTGGATATTTGATTTTCCGCTAACTTTACGCTTAATTGAAAACGATGCACGTTGGATTTTATCTTCAATACGAGTGTCTAAATTTTCACGGTTCAAACTAGAGAGAGAAAGGCTAAAAGTAGTTCGAGGAAGCTGTAAAACTGAAGACCAGTTTAATTGTTTATTTAATGATAAAGAAAAGTCTTCTACTAAAACAAAGTCATTTAAGCTTACTAATAGATAGTCATCAAAGTTAATACTTCCATTATTATTGATAAAACAGGTTGAACTGTCGATGACGTTATCGTTCTCGCCATCAGGGGGGCACCAGTAACTTCCTTGCGCAACAGTTTCATAATTATTGCGAGTAAATGCTTGTACTTCTTCCGCATAGGATATGTTATTAGTTAAACGTTTATTTTTATGAGTAAAATCGAGTCCGTAACTTTCACCGTAGAATCGTTCACCGTAATCTACTGTCAACTGTGTTCTTTCGCTTGGTTGCCAACGAATAGAAGCTGCAGAATAATCCTCTTGCTCGTTACCATCAAGGTCAAGTTGAGTACCTGTAGGTGTATTATAAGAGATATCTAGAAGTAATCTAGGGCTCACTAACCAACGCAACCCGCCACCATATGAGTCTGACTCAAGTGATGAAGTATTATTTGAAAGGTCACCTTCATTAGTCTCATCATAATATCGTAAAAAAGGCGTCAATTTATAATCGGTGATAAAACCTATCTTCATCTCTCCTTTGAATAACTTACCGTCTCTACCTTGATTGGTATAATCAGCAAATTGAGATGAAGCTTCCCAAAAAAAATATCTAGCCGAATTACTGTTACGGGTAACTAAATTAGCGGTATAACCTTCTCGCTCCCCAATGCTATCCTCTGATCTATTTGTTATATACTGAATAGTAGAGTCGATCACGAAGTCATTGTTGTCAATAACGTATTCTAAACCCGCAGAATAATTCTCTACTCTTGCTGTGTCGCCAGATACGATGTCAGCTAAGGCATTTCTCGCGGAATTTCTTGATTGATTAGATATAGTCGCACTACCAGTCAAAGCTAGTCCCTTAGGAGCTAACTTGAAACGAAAACGGCTATCCAAACTATGAAAATCATCATCGCTGTCATGATCATGACTGTACATTACATAACGACTATTTGAGGAGAGAGAGAACTCTAACTTCTTAGATGAATATAACGTACTTAACTGCATGCCAGTTTGACTAACTAAGCTTGATTCCTTGTCATTTAATGTTAAATTTACATTGTCTGAATAGGTTTCATTAATTACCAAGTTAGGCTTGAATTCAAATTCACCCGCCTGTATGTTTGCGGATAAAATGGCAAAGAGTGTTACAGCGAGTAACTTTTTATTTAGTGCCGTATCCATAACCGTAATAGCCATACATATCCTTGTGAGATCTGATTGCTTTATTTAACACTAAACCCAGTGCTAAATCGTCATTGAGATTTTCAGTTGCTTTTTGAATATCTGCTAGTGGAGTTTTAGATTCTTCAACAACGACGAGTGCTTGTCCCATTAAATTTGCTAATACTAAGGTTTCAGTAACACCAATTAAAGGAGGACAATCGAATATCACGATGCGATCAGGGTATCGTTCTGCTAATTCCTTAGCTAAAGACTCCATACGGTCACTCGCCAATAGTTCATTTGAAAGATGGTGCGGTTCACCCGCAGGAATCACTTTAAGCTTATCTATATTTGTACTGTACATTATTTCAGAAATATTATTTTTTTGACCCAGTAAATATTCAATTAAACCAGGTACTTCTTTAAACCCCAACTCTCTATTGATGCTTGGTCGTAAAACATCAGCATCAATTAATAATACTGTTTTATCTTGTTCTAAGGCAATACTAAGAGCGAGATTAATTGAAATGAAAGTTTTGCCTTCATTAGGTTTTGAGCTGCTCACCATAACCAAATTACTACGGTTGAGCGTTTTAGAGGCGGCACCAAATGCATTATTTAATAATTTACGCTTTATTTGACGAAATTCATCTTTAATGGTTTTTCGAGTACCGTTATCAATTAAAAAACCACGCTTTTCTAACTCCAGTTTATCTAATATCAATACTTCATTATTGGGTAATGTAGCCCGAGTTTCTTTAGTGATAATAGGTTTTTCTTCAACCGGTAAATCAGGAACCGATAGCTCTTTCTCTTGTTGAGCAATTTTTTGTTTTGCTAGCGCTTTTTCTATTGTGCTCATAAATTAAATATCCTATATATCGGTGCTTTTATCGCATCTGGATATAGCGTGTAAGCAATAAAAAAGCATAATATTAAAAGTAACATGGTATTTGAAACAATAAACAAAAGAGTTTTTCGTTTATCTCTAGATTGCAAACCTATGTTTTCTGTCGCAGAAATAATACCAAAAATAGGAATGCCAGTGGCGCGAGATACTTGGCTACTTGAAGTAACCACAGGATTAATTTGGCTGAATAAAAAAGAAAGCCCTAAGCCAACCGCTATACCTAGAAAAGTGATTCCTGAGTAAAATAATATACGTTTTGGGCCTGCAGGCTTTAATGGCACTAAAGGAGGATCAATAACTTTGAAATTAACTTTACTGGTTAACTCATCAGCAGATTGACCTATTTGAGCTTGTTCTTTACGTCTTAAAAACTGTTCATATTGATTCTTTGTTATTTCATATCCACGATTAAGCTGAACTAATTGAGCTTCAACTTCTGGTAGGGTGTGGATCTTATTCTGAAGTTCGGCGACGGTATTTCGATAATTATTGGCTCTAACTTGCATCGAAGCTACTTGACTTTCAAGTTTATTCACTTGAATTTGAATATCCTGAATCACCGGATTTTGACTCATTTGAGTATATTCATTTGCACTTTCGTTATTTTTTGTTAGGTATAACTCTATTTCATCATTCCTCTTTTTAATTAAATGATCGAGCTGTCGCTGAGATTCTTTAACATCTGGGTGTTGTTCTGTATATCTCAACTTTAATGAATCTAGTTGTCCTTCAAGGTCAGCAATGCGATTATCATAAGTTGTTTGAATACTATTTGAATCAACGATACTGTTTTTCTGAGTAACTTCAGAAGCGGCAGGTTGGTTCAATTTGGCTTTTGAAGCAGATAATTGGGTTTTAGTTTCGAGTAAAAGTAGCTCAATATTTTTTAACTGTTCTTTTGCGTTATTCAATTTAGTGTAATAACCGCCATTTTTGTTAGGCAGTACGTCACTATATTTCTGCTTGAAATTGGTTAAACGCGTTTCGGCTTTCATTAAACGATTTTCATATTCTTGTATTTGGCTATCAAGAAATTTATTGGCTGAATCGGTATCTCGGCGATCTTCACCTCTTGTATTTTCAATAAATACAGTGAGAACAGATTGCACAACATCACGTGCTATAACAGGATCATTATGTGAAAAAGAGATATTATAAATATTTTGATCTCTTCCTCCTGTCTTTTGAATGGAGATATTGCTTTTCAAACCGTCGATCAAAGCATTAAACGCCTCCGGAGTGTCAGCTTGCACATCTAAATCAGTCATTCGAGCAATTCGCTCTAAATTGGGACGACTTAGCAACGTTTTTACCATTAAACTTATTTGAGCATTGGAGTTAGATTCAACCGTTAGCCCTCGGAGCAGAGGCCCTAAAATGGATTGCGTATCAGCAAAAACACGTGCTCCCGATTTATAAGTATCGGGCATCTGAGAAACAGATAACCAACCTAATGGGCAAATTAGCCAAGTAGCCAACATAAGATAGCGACGCTTAATCCAAATGCCTTTTAAATAATCTAAAATCTGTTCAAGTGTTTCTTGCATTCCTGACCTCTAAATACAGGTAATTGATGATATTGGTGTATGATTAATAGTAACTTAAAACCAAGTTTCTGGGATCACAATAATATCACCCGGTAATACATCAACGTTGGCAGAAATTTCGCCATTTTTAATTAAATCTTCAATGTAAATTTCATATTGTTTCTGTAAACCATTCTCAACTCTGACTAAAATCGCATCGTTACCATCAGCAAATTCAGTTAATCCACCCACTTGAATCATAACATCAAGTAAGGTCATTTGTTGTGTATAGTTAATAGACTTAGGCTCTGAAGCTTCACCTATTACACGAATTTGTTCACTAAATGGACCTACAAAATTATTAACGGTAACAGTAACTACAGGCTCTCTTAAATATGTAGCTAGAATCTCTTCTATTGCACGAGCAAGTTCGGTGGGGGTTTTGCCAGATACCGGAATATCTTCAACTAAAGAGGTTGTTATCATTCCATCAGGGCGAACAACAAATTGCCCTGATACTTCAGGGTTTCGCCATACAAAAATATTTACAACATCACCAGCTCCAATCAGATACTTATAAGAAGAAACATCAACAGTAGTTGATTGGTGAACGGTGGCAGGTGGTAATGTTAATGTACTACAACCTGAAATTGCATAAGCTAAAAATATTAGGATTGCTGTTTTTAGTTTACAGAACATATTCTTCTCCATGGTGTTAACCTTTTTATACATCGAATTTATAATATTAATACTAAGCTACCAGATTGTATGTGATTTTTACACACGTTGCACAACATTTAATAGGTGTAAAACAGATGTAATTTTTGTTATTATCTCACGCACTTGTGTATGCAATGGTTTTCGACGCTTTATTACACACAATATAAGACCGTTAATTGTAATTCTGTTCACCGGAAGATAGGAAGTATTTAATAAGTATGTCTAGCCCAAAATTCAAAGATCTATCTTCGGGTAGTAAATCACTAGTGCTAATAGAATTGATTTTTTTTGCGGGATCATTATTATTAACCGTTTATTTAAATAGTCTGTTTCTATTTGTTGAGCCTCAAGATATTCCAACTGATTTATTGGCTATTTGTGCTGTTGTATTTGCGCTTGTTGTTCAGTTGTCTTCTTTAGCGCTTGGTTTATATAATTCTAAACTTCGTGAAAACTACAGGGGAGTTCTTAGGCGTTTACTTGTATCGGTCGCTATAGGGTTTTTCATTGTCACTTTAATAAATCCTTTTTATGGACAACACGCATTAAAAATAGAGTTACTTGCTCTTGCTGCATTATTTAGTCTTATTATTGCCAGTGCTTTTCGATATTTCACGCTTCAAATTGATTTTTTCGGTTTTAGTAAACGGGTTGTTTTAGTGCTTGGCGCTGGTGACCGAGCATCTATTATCGAGAAACGTATGCGTCGTGATGTTGATAGGCAAGGCTTTTATATGCATGGCTTCGTAATTATGCCAGGTGATACTGAAACCGGCATTGTAAACGAGAACCGCATTGAACTAGACGGTTCTCTTGTTAATTATGCATTAGAACATGGGATAGATGAAATTGTTGTTGCCAGCGATGAACGCCGTGACAACTTGCCTGTTGATGAACTTTTTGCCTGTAAAATTCGTGGTGTTGAAATCACCGAAATTCTAGATTTTATTGAACGTGAAACGGGGCAAATAGCAGTAAACCTTATTTATCCAAGCTGGGTGATATATTCAAATGGTTTTGCTTCAGGTAATCACCTGCGAAACACATTGGATTGGGTATTTAATGCGGGCATTGCTCTCTTACTCATCTTAATTACTTGGCCGGTAATGTTGATTACCGCATTGTTAATTAAGCTAGACGAAGGAATGAAGGCGCCAATATTTTATTTACAAGAACGTGTTGGTCTTGATGGGCAAGCTTTCAATATTTATAAATTTAGAAGTATGCGTATTGATGCAGAAAAAAATGGTGCTCAAATGGCTGCTGAAAATGATGA
>CAJWBY010000191.1 GCA_913020705.1 uncultured Colwellia sp. | reverse complement strand
GGTGGCCTTCATGGTGTTGGTATTTCAGTAGTTAATGCGCTTAGTAGTAAGTTAAAACTGAATATTCGCCGCGCAGGAAAATTATTTGAACAGACGTATAGCGAAGGAGAACCAGATGCTCCTTTAGCAGAAATAGGTGTGAGTGATAAAACGGGAACAGAAGTACGCTTTTGGCCTAGCGAAAATACGTTTACAGACGTGTTATTTCACTATGACTTGTTAGTTAAACGTATCCGAGAGTTATCTTTCTTAAACTCTGGGATTTCAATTCGTTTGATAGATGACCGTGAAGTAGGTAAAGAAGACCATTTTAAATTCGATGGTGGTATTCAAGCTTTCGTTGATTATTTAAATACTAATAAAACACCAGTTAATGAAGAAATATTTTATTTCGATTTAGCACGGGAAGATGGAATTATTGTTGAAGTTGCAATGCAATGGAATGACGGTTTCCAAGAAAGCATTCACTGTTTTACTAATAATATTCCTCAACGCGATGGTGGTACTCACTTAAGCGGTTTCCGTACAGCTTTAACTCGAACGCTTAATAGCTACATGGTTAAAGAAGGTCTTAATAAGACTAAGAAAGGCGGCAGCACAGAGACAAGTGCATCAGGTGATGATGCACGTGAAGGTTTAACGGCTGTTATATCAGTAAAAGTACCTGATCCAAAATTCTCTTCACAAACTAAAGATAAGTTAGTTTCTTCAGAAGTTAAAACTGCTGTTGAACAAGCAATGGGTGAAAAATTAGGTGAATATCTTTTAGAAAAACCTTCAGTTGCTCGTACTATTATTATGAAGATTGTTGATGCAGCAAGAGCACGTGAAGCTGCTCGTAAAGCTCGTGAAATGACACGACGTAAAGGTGCATTAGATATTGCTGGCTTACCGGGTAAATTAGCTGATTGTCAGGAAAAAGATCCTGCGTTATCTGAACTATATATTGTGGAAGGAGACTCTGCTGGTGGTTCAGCCAAGCAGGGAAGAAACCGTCGCAACCAAGCAATATTACCTCTGAAAGGTAAAATTCTTAACGTTGAAAAAGCACGTTTTGATAAAATGATATCTTCACAAGAAGTGGGTACGCTAATCA
This sequence comes from uncultured Colwellia sp., assembly GCA_913020705.1. The sequence goes on along the minus strand of CAJWBY010000191.1, from coordinate 6,413 downwards.
CTGCATTAGGTTGTGGTATTGGCCGTGATGAATATAATCCAGAGAAACTTCGTTACCACAGTATCATTATAATGACCGATGCTGATGTCGATGGTTCTCATATACGTACATTGTTACTGACATTTTTTTATCGTCAAATGCCAGAGATAATGGAACGTGGCCACATCTTTATCGCTCAACCGCCACTTTATAAAGTGAAAAAAGGTAAGCAAGAAAGATATATTAAAGATGATGAAGGGTTAACTGAATATTTAACAACGTTAGCATTAGAAAATGCTGAGCTACATGTAAATGAATCAGCTCCTGCTATATCTGGTCTATCATTAGAAAAGTTGGTAAATCAATATCGTGAAGTAATGGAGACTATCAAAAGAGTCTCTAGACAAATTCCGACTGATATTTTAGAAAAAATGATATATAGCAGCACGATAAATAAAGAAGATTTTTCTGATAAATCTAAAGTAGACGTATGGACACAAGATTTAATATCTCAACTTGAAAACCAGGATGGTAACGGTTCTATCTATAGTGTTGTTGTAAAACAAGACGAAGAGAGAGAAGTTTACTTCCCAAGTTTTATTGTCCGTAAACACGGTATAGATACAGAATATAATTGTAATTATGAATTTATAGAGTCAAAAGAGTTTACTTCTATTATTAAATTAAACGCAGCTATTAATGGTTTAATTGAAGAAGGTGGTTATGTTAAGCGTGGTGAGAAAATCAAGCCAGTAAGTGCTTTTGAAGAAGCCCTTAATTGGTTAATGGCTGAATCAAAACGTGGACAGTACATACAGCGTTATAAAGGATTGGGTGAAATGAATCCAAGCCAGTTGTGGGAAACTACAATGGATCCTGAAACACGTCGTATGCTACAAGTAACTATTGAAGATGCGATAGCCGCAGATTTACTTTTCACTACTTTAATGGGTGATCATGTAGAGCCACGTAGAAACTTTATTGAAGCAAATGCATTAAATGTTTCTAACTTAGACGTTTAGTCCTACAGTTTCATTTAAAAATAAAAATGCCCGGACATCAAATCTGGGCATTTTAACATTCAGTAATACGGTAAATAGTAAAATTAAGCAATAACAGAGTAAAAACTCAAATATTGTTAACTTGTTACTAGGCTAATAATACCGCTGTCGGTATACTTAATATCATTAGCCGTTATCGGTAAAATCAACACGAATAATGAATCGGAAAATTATGAGTACGTTCAATATAAAAACATTTCAAGGTTTAATCTTTCAATTACAAGACTATTGGTCTCGTCAAGGCTGTGTCATCGTTCAACCATTAGATCTTGAAGTAGGTGCTGGTACTTTCCACCCTATGACATTTCTTCGTTCTATAGGTCCAGAGCCAATGAGTAGTGCTTACGTTCAACCATGTCGACGACCGACAGATGGACGTTATGGCGAAAACCCAAACCGTCTACAACATTATTATCAATTTCAAGTTATGTTGAAGCCTTCACCTATAAACATCCAAGAATTATATCTAGAGTCATTGAAAGAACTTGGTATTGATCCACTTGTGCATGACATTCGTTTTGTTGAAGACAACTGGGAATCACCTACATTAGGTGCATGGGGATTAGGTTGGGAAATTTGGTTAAATGGTATGGAAGTTTCTCAGTTTACTTACTTTCAACAAGTAGGTGGCCTAGAGTGTACACCGGTAACAGGTGAGATCACCTATGGCCTTGAGCGCTTAGCTATGTATATTCAAAATGTGGATAGTATTTATGACCTAGTTTGGGCAGATGGTCCTATGGGGAAAGTTTTATATGGCGATGTATTTCATCAAAATGAAGTTGAGCAATCAACTTACAACTTTGAGCACGCAGATGTTGACGCATTGTTTAATACATTTGATCAATGTGAGAAAGACAGCCAAAAACTCATTGAAGCTGGTTTAGCTTTACCTGCTTATGAACAAGTAATGAAAGCATCACATGCTTTTAACCTATTAGACGCCCGTCACGCTATTTCAGTGACAGAACGTCAACGATATATACTAAGAGTTAGAACATTATCAAAAGCTTGTGCACAGGCTTATTACGATAAGCGTGAAGAATTGGGTTTTCCTCTTTGTAAAAATAATAATACCTCTGAGGATAAATCATAATGAATACTGAAACATTATTGATAGAGCTTGGTACTGAAGAGTTGCCACCAAAGTCATTAAAAAACTTAGCTGTTACATTCTACCAACAAATAAAAGACCAATTAGACAGCGCAGGTTTAGTTTATGATGATATTAAGTGGTTTGCCACACCTCGCCGTTTAGCCGTTAAAGTAAGTAAACTTGTTGAAAAGCAGGCAGATAAAGAAATAGAAAAGCGTGGTCCAGCCGTTAATGTAGCTTTTGATGCTGAAGGCAACGCGAGTAAAGCCGCACAAGGTTGGGCACGATCAAATGGTATTAGTGTTGAAGAAGCACAACGTTTAAAAACGGATAAAGGTGAGTGGTTACTTCACCGTACAACGCAAGCAGGCAAGACAGTAGATACTTTGATTCCAGCAATGATTAATGTTGCTGTTAGTAAACTGCCTATTCCTAAGCCTATGCGCTGGGGAAGTTCCCGCACCCAGTTTATTCGTCCTGTTCACACATTAACAATAATGTTTGGTGATAAAGTTATTGTCGGTGAAACATTAGAAGTAAGTGCAAGTAATGTCGTTACAGGTCACCGTTTTCACCATGAAGGTTTAGTGACATTAACGCATGCTGATGAATACGAAGAAAAGTTAAATGCAGCATTTGTTCAGGTTGATTATGATCAAAGACAAGCATTAATTTTAGAACAGATAAAACAAGCTGCAGAACAATTGAATGGTGTTGCACTTATTGATGATGACTTATTAGAAGAGGTTACGGGATTAGTCGAATGGCCAGTTATATTAATAGGTAGCTTTGATGAAGCATTTCTAAATGTTCCTGCTGAACCACTAATATATTCAATGAAAGACCATCAGAAATACTTTCCGGTAAATGACAAAAATGGACAGTTATTGAATAAGTTTATTTTTGTAACAAATATCGAAAGTAAAGATCCAAACCAAGTTATTAAAGGAAACGAAAAAGTTATTCGTCCACGTTTAGCTGATGCAGAGTTCTTCTTTAAAACAGATAAGAGTAAAACGTTAGAGTCACGATTAGAGAGTTTGTCTTCGGTACTTTTTCAAAAGCAACTTGGCACATTAAAAGAAAAGTCTGAACGTATTGCTTCATTAAGCGGTATGATCGCAGAGCAAATTGGTGAAAACTCAGAACAAGCGACTCGAGCTGGTTTATTAAGTAAAACAGACTTAATGTCAGACATGGTTTTAGAGTTCCCTCAAGTACAGGGTACAATGGGTAAGTATTATGCTCAGAATGATGGTGAAGTAGCAGAAGTCGCACAAGCATTAGAAGACCAATATAGACCACGTTATTCGGGGGATACTCTACCTGAAGGTAACATTGGTTGTGCAGTTGCAATTGCTGATAAAATTGACAGTTTAGTCGGAATATTTGGTATTAATCAACCACCAAAAGGTGATAAAGACCCGTTTGCACTTCGTCGTGCAGCCATTGGCCTAATTCGAATCATCATAGAGAAACAATTACCACTAGATATCAAAGACTTAATTGAAAAAAGTGTAGCGTTATATAGTGATAAACTTTCTAATGATGAAGTTAATGACCAAGTTAGTGATTTCGTATTAGGTCGTTTTAGAGCTTATTATCAAGAACAAGGTATTTCAGTTGATGTTATTCAAGCGGTATTGGCGAATGCTTCTACAGCACCATTAGATTTTGAGAAAAGAATTAAAGCGGTAAGCCACTTTAAATCTCTTGAAGAGTCAGTAACATTAGCAGGTGCAAACAAGCGAGTTGGCAATATATTAGCTAAATTTAAAGGTGATTTATTTCCTACCTTTAAAGCAGATTTAGCTAGCGAGTCTGAAGAGAAGGCACTTTCTAAAGCTTTTGATGAAGTGAAGGCAACTATAGCGCCGATGATGTTAGCAAAAGATTACCAAGCAGCGTTAACAGAACTAGCATGTTTAAAAGCACCTATTGATAACTTTTTTGATAACGTGATGGTTATGGCTGATGATGAAGCTATTAAAACAAATCGTTTAACGTTATTAAATGAGATTAGAAATAGTTTCTTTGCTATTGCAGATGTTGCACTTTTACAATGATTAAAAGTTAAAGAAATAGTTTAGCTCTAAGGGCTAACAAAAAAAGGGAAGGCTCTATGCTTTCCCTTTTTTGATCAAATAAAGGAAAGGTTTTTGTTCCGTTTGCTGAGCTATAAGCTCGTGTTCCATAAATCGGCAGAAACTTGGAATATCGCGTGTAGTTGAAGAATCGTCTGCTTCAATCAGTAAAGTTTCGTGCTCAGCCATTTTACGTATAGATTTTCGAACCATCATTACGGGTTCTGGGCAACGTAAACCAATAGCATCAAGTATATGGTCGGCATTTTTGAAAATATCTTCTGAACTTGTATTCATAGTCACTAAATAACGAGGTTTATAAAGTCGATAATTTTAGCAAAAAAAACTAAAACAGGATATATCACTAAAATTTATTTACGAAGCCTGAAATTTGAAAGCGCGCTTGTAATACGTCTAAGTAATCCTCAGCACTTTTTTTATCTGGAAAAGAATGAGTCAAAAGGCGATAGAGTGAGTTGTGAAATTCAACAGATAAAACTAATGAATATTTTTCTCGTAAGTTTGAGTTTATTTTTTCGGCATTAATATACTTTTGATAAGCACCAATTTGAACATACCATTGAGGAATATATTGGGGGGGTGTTTCTATAATAGAAGTAATTGAAGATTTTTTTACAGGAGTAGGTTTTGAAATAAAAGGTAAAGGGTTAATTACTTCAACAGTTCTAATTGTAGGTGTATTAGTTTGTGAAGCAAATAACAAGTTAATAGAGAAAAATAAAGAATGATTTGTACCAATATTATCATCATGAAAAAGACTTGTTTGTCCTAACGTAAACGATAGGGTATCTGTCACTTTATAATTAGCTGATATTTGAAAGTATGGTGCAATGCTATTTTTTTCAATAAGAGAATGATTTGATGATGAAGTTACGGTATTTATGCCTAAACCTACCTTTAGAGATAATTTAGGTGTTCGTTGTTTAATAAAATTTAACCCCGAAGAGAAACTCTGATAATCACCAAATATTATATTTTCATCTTTTATTACTTTTAAATCGCCACTTTGGTTATATTTAGCTTCAAACTCAACACTATCAAAAAACTGGTATTGATAGAATATTCCATAGCCCACATTAGCATCTTGTTCAGAATTGTAATTTATTTGAGACGCAATAGTATGTACAGTTGCAAAAGCCTGAAAGGGAATAAAAATTAGTGTCAATAAAAATATAGAAAGCGTGCGCATAAGTAATTACCAAAGATAACAACGAATAAATATTATCAATTCCATGTCCAAATGTAACCTAAATATAAGATCTGTTTATTTTTTATGTAAACAGCAACAGAAACTTTAATTTCACTTGCTTTGTTGGACTATGCGTGAAAAATTAAGAGGGTTTAATAAAGAGTAAATCTCAAAAAGCATTAAGTTCTCATCAAATTAAGGTAACAGCATGTCTCGTCTTAGGTCTCTACTGATATATTTTTTATCAATTTCCGTTTTAATCAGTAATTCAGCACAAGCAGATCAAACATCATTACGAAAGACATTTCAGAAAGCTGAACAACAAGTATGGCAGGCTAACACTGCTAAATATCAGACATTATATCAACAATTACATTATTACCCGTTACAACCTTACCTAGATAAACAGCGACTAATTCATGGAATGAAAATGTCAGATACAGAAGAAATTAATCAGTTTCTTCAAAAATATAAAGGTTCACCACTAGATTGGCCATTACGTAAAAAATGGCTAGAATATTTAGCAAAACGTAATCAGCGGGTATTGTTCCAAAATTTTTTTATACCAACATCAAATGTTGAATTGACCTGTCAATTTTATCGATACCAATTAAAGTCAGGTGTTGCAGAATCTATGGTTTTACCAAAATTAACTTCATTATGGGTAGTCGGTAAGTCACAACCTAAGGTGTGTGATCCGTTATTTAGCCGCTGGGAAAAAGCAGGTTATAGAACAAAAGACGTTATTTGGAAGCGAATTGCCTTAGCGGCAGATGGTGGTAAGCATACCCTTATCCCTTATTTAACAAAACTACTGCCAGAAAAAGAAAGATATTTAGGCAAGCTTTGGCACAAAGTGCGCCGTGATCCAGCATATATTAGTCGTATGAATCGTTTTCCACAAAAGTCTACTAAAGAGGCGACAATAGTGGCTTATGGATTAAAACGTTTAATTTGGCGTGACCCTAATAAAGCAATAAAAA
>CAJWBY010000190.1 GCA_913020705.1 uncultured Colwellia sp. | reverse complement strand
CTAACGCCCTATTAAGCGGCGCGAAATTGTTGGCTAAAATTGCGAGGAACGAAGCTAGCCAACTGTTTAGCGTCCGTTTGAATAGCTTGTTATGTATCTTTTTCGTCGGAATTTTTGTTTATTTTACCTTGTTCTATTTGTGCTATTTTATCATTTAGCTCATTAAGAGATTTTTGAATATCCATTAATACTGGATTAGATTTAGAGTGATTTCTAATTTCTTCTTCACGAAACCCGAGTCTAGAATCTAAGTAACCAATCAACAAAGAAGCCAACACAAAAATTACCAGAATAACAGGGATTGCAACCAATGGACTATTAAATACAAACTCCTTTACTGGGCTATCGCCTAAAGATTCGATAGTAACAAAAATTATAAGCAAAAACTGTATATAGCCCATATACATTTTTGACCGATCTATATAGACCTTCCAGCGAATCAGAGACTTTTTATTAAACCGAGAACTCAAGACAACTCCTAGATACATAACGCTTTGCTAAGGGGCAAATAATAGTTGGCTAAAATGTGCGAGGCACGAGCGCAGCCAGCTGTTATTTGTCCGTTTGAGCAACTTGTTATGCGCTGGTTGTGAATACCACAAACAACGCAATTTATATAAGGTTTCGTGGCAGCCCGACCGTAGCATTAAAAAACTCCCACGCAGTGCGACACACCAAACCATGAATTTTGAGACACTTAAATAATGTGACTTTTACCACCAAACCACTTTGGCGAAAAAATGTTTAACCAATAGCTGAAACTAAATATTTGGCACTTAAGTTACCAAAATAAAGAATAGGCAACAAGTGCGAAAACTTTTATAAAACACCAACAGTGAAAAACAATTTAAACTGAATTCGCGCTGACGCATAACGCCTTACTAAGCGGCGCGAAATTGTTGGCTAAAATTGCGAGGAACGAGCGCTAGCCAACTGTTTAGCGTCCGTTTGAGTAACTTGTTAGCATTTATTTACACTGTATTTCGGCTTTTAACCAAGGATGAGCGATTGACACTATGCCACCAAGAAATATACCACCATCAGTTTTACCGTTATCTTCACCAATTACATCGTAACCTTTAGAGCATAATTGTTCCGCACGCTTGCTCCAAAAACTTTTAAGCATTTCAGTTGAGGTTGTTCCATTGCCATAGTATTCAACTAAGTAGTGATTCTCACCTAACTCTTTATCTTTATAACCACCAGACCAAGTATATTCTTGATAGCCAGTTGCGCAGCCCGCTAAAAATAAACATCCTGTAATTGATAATAAAAACTTCATTTTTTCTCCATACTTGATTTGAATGCTAACGCCCTGTTAAGGGGCAAAAAATTGTTTGCTAAAATGTTGAGGGACGAAACAGCAAACTGTTTTTTGTCCCGCTTGAACAGCTTGTTATACGAATTTACCACTTACCTTTTTTACATGCAGAAATTAACTGTTTGACTGTAATAGGAATTTTATTAGCGGCTATATGTTCGTCATGATATTTCATTTTACGATAAAGATAAACTAAACCTTTAAAGCAAGGTTCAGATCTGAAGTGTTGGTTAAAATCAAAGTCGGTTAAATCAAGTTTGAATTTATCATGACACTGCTCAAACACCTCCCAGGCGTCATCTCCATCAACTTTTAGATCTACCAACAAAGTAGAATTCTCAGTGACTTTTTCAAGAGAGACATTAGCTTCGTTTGAAACTATTAATTTGATTTCATCATCCATAATCGAGATTCGTATAACGCCTTGCTAAGCGGATAAAAATGGTTGGCTATAATCGCGAAGCGATGGCCAACTGTTTTTATTCCGTTTAAGCAACTTGTTAGGTATACTTTAAACTCTTACTAACCAGTCACCGTGAATAAAAATTGCTAACGCTATTAGAGAGCCAATAAAATAAATAATACCCGACAATTTACTTTGTTTGAAATTAGCTGCTAAATGCATTTTGTGCATTTCAGTATCTTCTGATAATGCATCGTATGTGATTAAACGCCCAAGACTTATTGTAATAGCTAAAACAGCGATCCCTGATGTGGCGTTAAAATACATGTTTTTAACAAACTCCTCGTAGAATATGTACCACAAACCAAAAGCTATTACAGCAAAATAGAATCCTACTTTTATCTCTGATTTAGATTTGTAGTAATTATCATCATCATCCATAAATGAAAGCTTAGGGTTTTCCGATCCTGCGCGAAAAAGTAAACACAAAATAGCATTTAAATAAAATATCACTATGTATTCATTGTCAGTAAGATATTTAATATCAAGAATAATGAAGTTGGTTAAATAGTAATAAATTACTAAAAAGGTAGTGACAAAGAATGTTGATTTATTAAATATGAGCTTGCCGCGAAAATTGAACATGCCATGTATACCTAACGCCTCACTAAGAGGCAAATAATTGTTGGCTAAAATTAGCGACGCAGGAGCAAAAGCCAACTGTTATTTGTCCTGCTTTAGTGCCTTGTTATAAGGAACTTTGACACTGAACCTATTGTATATGCTTTTTTGCAACCGGGTAAATCCCCTGCGGTACAACAGTACTGGATTTGGATTGCCATATCGTGTTTCGAATTATTGTAATGAAATAAAATACTAGGTGAGTCTGATGCAGGTTGAGAATCAAATGATGAACTAGTTAATTCTACATCATCTGAATCTAATAATGCAGTTTGAATTCTACCTGCGATACAACCCGTACCGATATTTGATGGAAATTTAAAGTGAATTAACTTTATTTCATTTTTACCAGATTCCATTTCAGTAACACTAAATCCGAGTTTTTTTGCTATGTCATTTGTCAATTCGGTTCGTTGAGGGCCTGAATCTGCGAAAGCAAAGGAACTAAAAAGCCAAAATGTGAAAATTACTCGATACATCCTTGTTCCTTATAACGCCACAATAAGCGGCTAAGTAATGTTTGCTAAACTGCGCGAAGCGCGAGCAAACTGTACGTGTCCGATTGATTGCCTTGTTAGCAGAAAGACTTTAAAGCACTGAACTTGCTACTAACGTTAAAATTATTTTAGTGATATTTAATGTGCAGAAATAATGCAACACAACACCACTAAATTTGATTGGTAAACAGTAACATAAACTGTTTACCTGATTTAAAACTATTTGATTAAACACAACAAAGAAGGGAATAAGCACCAGTCCTTTGATGTGAAAGCCAAGCAACATTAAATAATAAAAAACTTATTAATTGTGTTGCCTGATAACGCCTCGCTAACGGGCGCAAAATTGTTGGCTAAAATTAGCGAAGAATGAGCGCAAGCCAACTGTTTTGCGTCCACTTTAAGCGACTTGTTAGCATTTTTATGAACCATACTTTCTAATTAGCTCATTAATTTTTCTTCTTACTGGTGCGACCACATCTGATTGGTTCGCCAATATAACAACAACGAACCCGCTATCAAGGTGTATATCTAAACGTGAATCTACGCCTAAATAAGCTCCTCCATGACCCACAACACGATTATTTTCCTCTCCGCTAACTGAAAAACCATAACCATACCAAAAAGCAGAATTATATTGAGTTTTCTCAGTGTAAGCATCCTCGGTTAACTTTTTACCTAGTAATCTAAATTCAGTCAGTGCAATAGCAAATTGATATAAATCTTCAACTGATGAAAAACCGCCTCCGGCTGGACTTCCTTTAATTGCTCTAGCATAAATACTATCGACCCACTGGTCACTATGCATTCTTTTTAAATATCCAGAGGCTAAGTTGGCTGTAACAGAGTCAAGTTCAAAGCTCCCCGAATTGGTCATATTAGCTTTATTATAAATATGCTTTTGAACATAGTCGTAATAGCTTTGACCGCTAACTTTTTCAACGACTAAACCAAGCATCAACATCCCCGAGTTGCTATAGCGGTTTCGTGAGCCTGGCACAAATAAAAGTTCGCTTTGGGATATTAATGGTTTATATGCGTCTAAATTTCTGTATGCTTCCTTATTACTTTTATTAAACTCATCATTAAAGAAATTACCTAAACCTGATGTATGTGTGAGAAGCTGCCTAATTGTAATAGAATCAGAGTCGCCCTTAGGTAGCCAGTCTTTATCAACAAACTGAATAAGCTTGTCATCAAATTTTAATTTACCCTTTTCTATAAGTTGCAATGCAGCTATGGCAGTGAACATTTTGTTCATAGAGCCCAATGAAAACTTAGTATCAATATTATTTTTTATCTTCCACGTTCTGTTTGCATAACCCACAGAACCTTTAAAAATTACATCATTACCCTTTGCAACCAAAACAGAACCAGAAAAAGCATCTTCAATACTTAGGTTATTAATAAAACTAGATAGCTCTTGAGCGAGCTCTTTCGGTGATATCAACCTTTTGGAGCTATGCTCAGGCTTAGAATTTTGCAAAGTAAAATAGTTGATTTTATAAGGCGCATCTTTTTCTTTGTTTATTATTAGGTTATATTTGAATTTATTATTGTTAGATATAACCTCAATTCTTTCATTGCCATTACTAGGAGGTAAAACCTTTATAACATCTAAGTGTCCAAAGGTGTTTTGGCTATTTAAAAAGACACCAACATGTGCATCAATACCGTATGTTTCAATTCTACTTTTAGACATATGATCAGAAAGGTAATCTATGACTTCAATGCGTGAACCTCCATTAAAAACGGTTATGAATGATGAAGCTAACTCTTTATTGGCTAATGTGGGGAAAGAATAAAGTAACGCGACGATGAGTAAAAAAAATGTTTTCATTAAAAGTCCTTTTATTGATAGCAACTAATGCTTGAGAAAATGCTAACGCCCAAATAACAGGCTAAGTAATGGTTGGCTAAAATGTGTAGCGAAGCGAAACGTAGCCAACTGTTACGTGTCCTTGTTGATTTTCTTGTTAGGTGCTGGGTTTATTATTGCCCAGAATACTATCGCAGATACCCCAGAAATAACACCCGCACTTACAAACATTACGAGCATCATAGGTAAACCAAAACCATACCAAAAAATAGCGAAAGGAGAACCACTTATAAAGCCAACAATGAAATACTGCCACCATTTAGACCATGATTTCCTTCGCATAACTTTTGATAAGGGAAAGCCAATAATTATTGCCCAAGAGTAGCAAATAAGCGCAATAATTCCTGCGCCGCCAATATCTCCAGTCCTACCCGACGTTGCAATATAATTATAAAAAACATACAGAATAGGAGCTAAACTCGGAGTAAATAGAAACGCTTTGAATGATTTACTCATAAGCACCTAACGCCCCATTAAGAGGCAAATGATAGTTGGCTAAAATAAGCGACGAAGGAGCAAATAGCCAGCTGTTATTTGTCCTGCTTGAATGGCTTGTTAGTGGTAAAACTGTCACCTCCAACTGCTATCTAACCAATTAAACATAGTCAAACTATAATTTACAGACAGTAACAACTCTTTTGATTCAGTGGACAAATCATCCCGTAGCCAAATTTTAGGTTTTCCGACAAAGGATAAAGCCGCAACCTGTTCTTTATATTGAAAAAATTCTAGCCCTGATTTTAATGAACGCCAAGGTGGAGAATTTCTTTTCTCTATTACATTGTTATCTTTCACTAAATTTATAATTTTAGACACACCTTTAATTTCATAAAACAGACTCTCACTTTTCAATTTTATTTTAATATTTTCTTCACTATTTGATGTCAGCGTGAGTTCCCACAATTTATTATTGTGCGTAATGGCACAGACTAAATAAGTTTTTACTCTAATACTATGGTGAGAATTTGAACTTTTATTTGAGTATTCTATATCGGCTGCTACAGTATCTTTAGCTAAAGATTGTGAGAATATTTCGCATTTAGATGTGGAAATTAGTAAATCATCTTTTGCAAGATTAAAAGAAAATATTTGTGTTTCTTCCACTTCAAACTCTTCAGTTATAAAAGAAAGGGCATCATCGAAAAGAATATAATTTATAAAGCTAATATCTTTCTTTCTGTTCACTAACGTCCTATCAGCGCTCCTCCATGAAGTTTTAGAACTTTCGGTATGATATGTATCTAAATTGATATTATAAATTGAATCTGGAATTCTCCAGCTAGGGTTTTCTAAGGTTATGACTTTTGAGCTCACTTCAAAATCGTTTGAAAGAGGTATTGTTTGATCTACTGTAGATGCACATGATGTTAATACAGATACTAGTAAAATAGTTTTAAATAAAATATGACTCATTAATTACTCTAAAGTTGGAATATTGTTTTACCACTAACGCCTCATTAAGAGGCAATAAAATAGTTGGTTAAAATAAGCGAGGCACGAGCAAAAACCAACTGTTTTTTGTCCTGCTTTAATGACTTGTTAGTTTTACTTAAACTGCATAGCCATTTCTTGTGCTTGTTCATAACTATTACAGGTAAAATCTGCAATTTTAGTAAAAACGATCCAAGTAGTTTTTTGTTCAAAATCATGGTCCGGAAACCGTTCCATGTAACTACTACCTAAGGCTTTTTTAGTATTAGGGATTTCAAGAATTTCAGAATCCCCGATTATTTCAGAATGTAGAGCTACTTTTTTTTGATAGTTATAGGTATCTAACTCGTTTAATTCTTCCTGTCCCCAAACCTCTGATATTAAGCTCAAATTTCCATTTAAGAGTTCTTTCAACTCATTTTTCATTAAATCTGAAGTTTTTTGAATAGCCAGAGCAGAGTCTTTGGGAAGTTCAGGCTTACTTTCAAGTTTATTGAGCAACTCTTTTCCAAGTCCCGATGAACGAACAGAGTTACAAACCCAAATGCCTTCAATATAAAGCCAGCCCCACATTATATCACCAAGAATACCGCCAACGGTTTTATCGTTTTCATCTTTGACAAAGCAAGAGATTTTCTCTTGGTAAAGCGAACCAGTAAAATGCTCGTTATATCGAATTAATCCATTCTTTAAAACTTCAAAATCACTTTCTTCTGGTTGAGATACTTGAGTCACTCTCATCTTATTGCATACTCCTGCGGCTATATAGGCCCAACTAAGGGGGCATACTACCGGACTAAACTGTTTGGTGGAGTGGAACCTAGCAAACTGCTAGCAGTCCCGTCTTCATTGGCTCGTTAGAGTTACTTTGTAACCAACTTTTATAAATTTATGACACCTTAACTAAAGGTGCCTTTTTATAAAATTTGAATTTTATTAAATTTCCAGCAGGATCATTGATAATAAATTTACCTGATTCACTATTATCGTCATTGGTTTTAGTGTTAGGCGGAAGAACAAACAGTAAAGTATCAAGTTCAATCTTTCAAATAATAGATAACCACTCTGCTTTTTCTAAAATGACACCAAAATGATCTATGGATTGAGCTTTCATCGTTTCTGTTTCTTGATGAAGAGTTAATTGGTGACCAAAAAAGATAATATCTATCCATTCTCCAGTATCCCTACCTTTTTACAGCCGAGAAAGTAGACATAAAACGCTTCTGATAAACGTAACTCAGGAATAACAAATGATAAATGAAATGGATTGCTCAATGTGACTCCTCAATATGAAAATACCTAACGCCTCATTA
>CAJWBY010000189.1 GCA_913020705.1 uncultured Colwellia sp. | reverse complement strand
ATGCCTAACTCGCTGGCTAGACTCCTAGATGGTTAACCCTCTAACAATTTATCAGTGTTAAACAGACAATACCAATATAAAATGTACTAAAAACGATATAAATAAAACTTTTGTCATTATGAAAGTTTTCATCATATTTTCAGGGTTATTTATTGGTTTTATTTTATCCGCCTATTGAAACTTCCTTATTCACCCATACATAATAAATTATGTATAAATAATTTTATTTCATTATGTGGCGTAGTTTCTCGATTATTCTTTTCTTAATTACATTAGTTCAAACAGCTAATGCTTTGCCGATCGAAAGTTTCAGCCAAAACGCTTTTACATCACCTGCAGCATATCAAATTGAAACCAACAACTTAGAATCGCCTATTACTAATCGTTTATTATTAGATGAGAGCGAACCAGAAGACGTATTCAATTTACCTCGTATTTATCAAGCTTCTGCCTCTTTATTTTCTAATGAACTACAAAACACCCCCAATTACGTTCTTGTTGTTGAATTTTTTAAAATAAAACTTAACGCTGGCTTATTCAAAAACCTTGCGAATCCTCCCGTTCAACTTAATTGGCATGAACAATTGAGCCATCGTTCAAATTCTAAACGTCTTTCTGGCTGGAAAGACAGCAACATCTTATACGCATCTCGCGCTAAATATTATTCATAGATTCATCATCTAACACCTAAGTAATGCTTTTCGCCAATTTTGGTGATCTGGAGATTACTCAATAATCGTTTTTCCTTTTTCAACGTTACTGCTTTAACAGTAGCTCTTGTTGTAATCGTTTTACTGACTTTGTGAAACAATTACGGCAATTATTTTCGAGACTTTATGATGAACTCACCTATAAAACAGCCATATAATTACTTTAAATGGCAAAACCTATTAATACTATCCTCGTTACTTTTTTTACTCGTAAGTGCCCTTCCGAACTTATATATTGATAAAGTAAAATTTCAACTTTTCCCTATTAATCCAATCACGCAAAAAATTACCACTATAGAGCTTAAAAACCTATTTGATCAGCACAACATATCTATTGATGAAATTTTAACAACACCCGTAATAGTATCAATCACACTTGATAATAAAACTGACAAAAACTCAGTTAAGCAATTATTATCAAGTGTTTATAAAGATAACTACCGTATCGAAAACTCTATCATCAATCACATGCCTTCATTTTTAAATTCACTCAATGCGAAACCAATTAAATTGGGTTTAGATTTAAGTGGTGGAGTATTATTTGTCCTTGAGGTTGATACAAAACAAGCGTTATTGGATCGTCTAAAAAACATGGCGTTAGAGATAAAAACCATTGCAATGGAAAAGCGTATTCGTGGTGTTACCGTCATACAAAACAATGGAAATAAGCAAATTGATGAAACTAATCAAAACTTAATTGTTAAGTATCCGAATTCAGCAATAGGTAAAATTGACTATCTTTTCAATCAAATAGAAGAGAGCTATCCTGAATTAGCTCAACGAAAAGACAATAGTAACCAAACTATCTTGTCATTCTCGTCTAAAAAAACGGCTCAGTTTCGCCAAGAAACCATGAAACAAACGTTGAAAACCATGCGTGGAAGAATAGAGGAATTAGGCATTACTGAAGCAGTAACATTGCAACAAGGCAAAAATCATATTCGTATTGAACTACCAGGTGTTAATGATCCTGAAGAAGCTAGACGCATTATCGGTGCTACCGCGACACTTGATTTTTATCAACTTGCTGAAAATTCAAAAGCAGCGGGTATCTTACGTATGGCTGACGACAATGGACGAAAACTAAATTTAAACAGTAAAGTTGTATTTTCTGGCAGTAATATT
Organism: uncultured Colwellia sp.; assembly: GCA_913020705.1. The sequence continues at coordinate 5,847 of CAJWBY010000189.1, read as the reverse complement.
AAGAATGCTCGTGCAGGACAAGATCAAATGAACATGCCTTTAGTAAATCTCACGTTAGATGCTATTGGTGGTAACAAGATGTCTAAATTTTCTAAACAGAATATAGGTAACACAATGGTGACTGTGTTTTCTGAGTTTTATCGAAATACTCAGGACAAAATGGTCAAAAAAAGTAGAATTATCAATGTCGCCACAATACAACAACACCTAGGTTCTCAGTTTAGTATCACTAATATGTCTAGCCAGCAAGCTGCACAAGAACTGTCTTTATTATTGCGTGCGGGGTCGCTAACGGCTCCTGTAACCATAGTAAAACAACGGACTATAGAAGCGACACTCGGTATTAATAATATCAACAATGGCATCAAAGCATTAAGTGTCGGTATTGGTATTACGTTGTTATTTATGGTGTTTTGGTATCGAAGTTTAGGTGTAATAGCGAACGTAGCGTTAACCTTAAACTTAGTTAGCTTGCTCGGTTTAATGTCATTACTTCCGGGTGCAGTACTCACACTGCCGGGTATAGCGGGCTTAGTGTTAACGGTAGGTATGGCTGTTGATACTAACGTACTTATTTTTGAACGGATAAAAGAAGAGTTAAAGCGTGGTCATAAAGTACAACAAGCTATTGAACAAGGTTATAAAAGTGCTTTTTCAACCATCCTTGATGCAAATATCACAACAATGATCACTGGAATTATTTTGTTCACAATAGGAAATGGCCCAGTTAAAGGTTTTGCACTTATTTTGTGTTTAGGAATTTTAACCAGCATGTTCACTGGCGTTTTTGTTTCAAAAATTTTAACAAATATTGTCATTAGAAAAAATAAAACGCAATTATTGGGAGTTAACGCATGAACAACATAAAATTTAGTAAATACCTCAATTTAAGTCACTTTCGAATCGTTAGCTTTTATTGTGCTTTAGTCTTTGTTGTTATTGCGCTATTTGGTCTATTTAGTAAAAATTTAGCACTTGGTTTAGATTTTACTGGCGGTTACCTTACTGAGTTTTCAACTAAAAATGCTGTAAGTCAGAAAGAAATGACCGAATTACTAACTTCATACCTCCCTGAAAATTTTAAAGTTACATCCGCCGATGAAGGGACACATTGGAGCGTCCAACAAGCAGATAACCTGTCTAGTTTAAAAGGTAAAGAGTGGCTCGCAGACTTTGCCCTACAAAGTGAATTAACTATAATTCCTCAAGATGCTATTTATATAGGAAGCCAAGTAGGTGAAGAGTTAATCAATCAAGGAGGTTTAGCGCTATTAACAGCAATTATCGTTATCTTGATGTATTTGTCGTTCAGGTTTGAATGGCGTTTAGCGGCCGGTGCTGTTATTGCCCTTTTTCATGATGTGCTAATCGTGCTCGGACTCTTTGCATGGTTCGGGATTACTTTTGATTTAACAATCTTGGCAAGTTTATTGGCAATTATTGGTTATTCGCTCAACGACTCCATTATTGTCGGAGACAAGATTAGAGAAATAATGAAAACGAATAGTGACGCTAAAATCGATAATATTATCAATAAAGCGATTAAATCAACCCTCGTAAGAACGATGATCACTTCAGGGACTACCTTAGCAACTATCATTGCTATTTGGATATTTGCTGGAGAGTCTTTAGCTGGCTTTTCTATCGCCCTATTCACCGGTGTATTGGTGGGAACTTTTTCTTCTATTGCTATCTCAGCAACTGTCCCTCAGTTACTTGGATTGACTGCGGATTATTATGATAAAAAAGAAGAGGATATATGCCAATTACCGTAGATTAAAGAAATGAGATAATCTACTGAGAAGTAGATTATCTCATTACTAAAAGTACTAAGATTTTAATTGGGTACTTAAATTAATTTCGTATAAGTTGTTCTCTGTATTAGAGAAATTAGTATTTTTTCTAAATGTAAATCCCAATTTTTTCAGTAAATGATTACTGCGAGTATTCGTACAAGAGGTTACCGATAAAACTGTACCTAAACAATAATTTTTAACACTGTCTTGTAATATCACTGATGAAGCTTCATGAGCAAAACCTTTTCCGCAATACTCAGGTAAAAAAGCATAACCTAAGTCAGGGTGTTCAAACTCAGTTCTTTTCAATAAGCCACACATACCAACGGGGGTATCATCATTTTTCAAGCAAACTAAATATAATCCAAAGCCATGTTCTTTATAACTTGCTATAGGCCCATTAATTAGATGATTAATGGCATCTTCAGTATTTCTAACGCCTTTATCACCAATATTTGTCAAAAAGGACTCATCATTAAAAAGTGTGAGCAAAAATTCATGATCATTCGGGGTGAATTGCCTTATCGACAACCTTTCTGTAGCAACTATAAGCATTAATATTCCAATCTATTTAGCTGTTATTTTCTAATGCTTCATTTAATCGGTCGAAACCTTTTGAAAGATCCGCAATTAAATCGTCAACATCTTCTAAACCAATATGTAATCGAATAAGTGGGTATTCATAATTCCATTGTGTCGCAGTGCGTAAACGTCCAACATTCGTATTACCTAAAATTAAGCTTTCAAAACCGCCCCAAGAATAGCCCATTTTAAAATGTTCCATGCCATCGAGTAATGCATTAAGTGATTGTTTATCTCCACGGGTTAACACAAAAGAAAACAAACCATTGGAGCCTGTAAAGTCACGTTCAAAATATTCATGACCCGGACATGATTCAAATGCAGGATGTAGAATTACGTCAACTTCATCACGTGTTGCCAACCAATTCGCCACTTTTAGTGCACTTGTTTGATGCTGTTTTAAACGAACACCTAAAGTGCGAATACCGCGCATTGCTAAATATAAATCGTCAGGGGAAGTACATTGTCCCATCAAGTAGCTGTTTTCTCGCAGCTGTGGCCAATATTCTTCTGTTGCGGTTGCTGTTCCTAACATGACATCAGAATGACCAACAATATATTTAGTCGCTGCTTGAATAGAAATATCAACGCCATAGTCAAAAGGTTGAAAATTTACACCTGCTGACCATGTATTGTCTAACATCACAATACAACCATTTTTGTGGGCAATTTCTGCAATACCCGGAACATCTTGTACTTCCATAGTAATCGAACCCGGAGATTCTAAGAAAATAAGGCGGGTATTATCTTTAATGAGTGCTTCAATACCTTTGCCAATAGTGGGATCGTAATAAGTCGTTTCAACGCCAATATTGACCAAAATTTTATCGCAAAAATCACGCGTAGGTTCATAAGCAGTATCAACCATTAATATGTGATCGCCCGTTTTTACAAAGGAAATTATAGCGTTGGTAATTGCTGCAGTTCCCGATGGATAGATAGCACACCCTGCCCCACCTTCAAGATCTGTCATTGCATCAGCGAAAGCAAACGAAGTGGATGTTCCTCTACGACCATAAAAAAGCACTTGATTGGCACGATTAGCGGTTGCGTGATTCATCTCTTTAACCGTGTCGAATACAACCGTTGAAGCTCGTTCTACTGGAGGGTTTACAACACCACGGGTCCATTTTGATTTTCGCCCAGCATTAACAATTTTTGTATCGTTGATCATGATATATCATCCTAAAGCCTAAACCATTTAGCCATCTACATAGCTAAAACAATGGAGTTACTTTATGATCTTTAAGAACATGATGCACGATATATTTGCAATAATTTGAAGCTTTACTTATTTATAAGAATAAGTGCTTAATGCAATGACTTAATGAAATGTTCTAGAGTCTAGAATTTTAAAAAAAGTCCCATTTGATTACTGGTAATTGAATCAAAATCTTTGCCAATAAACGGTAATATGTCATTAGCTATCGGTTTAAGCTGTTTCTCAACATAAAAGTCATAATCTAGCATGCTTTCGTTAAATTCTAGCGGTTGAACGCCATCAAGTGTGATGACATAACGAATGGTTCTTCTATGCTCGTATTTTGGTGCTAACCCGCTTTCTTTCAGTTTATTGTTAGCAATTAAGGCGGCTTTAATATGCGGAGGTGTATTTACGTAGTCGGCAAGTTTACGTCTAATTTTTTTCTGATAAATTAACTTACTATCGTATAACCCTGCTTTTAACTCATTAACAACTTTAACAATGTATTCATCAATCGGCTGATCATTAAAAATCAGTCGGTATAGCTCTTGTTGAAAATCTTTACTGATCTCTGTCCAATCACTTCGCACCGTTTCTAAGCCTTTAAATGTCAGCCTATCACCAACAAGGCCCGCGTATCGCTTCTTAGTGCCAATGCTTTTTATTCCTTTACTAATTTCTTGACCACGTACGGTTGGCATTAAAAATTTACTAAAATGGGTTTCAAATTCGATTTCAAGTTCGCTAACAATATCAAACTGCTCTTTTAGCGTACTTTGCCATTTATTATTAATAAAATCCTGCAAGGTTTTGCCCAAGGCTTTGCTCGACGCTATTGTTTGATCATCGCCAATATGGACAAATATTGAATCGGTATCGCCATAAATTACTTGATAGCCTTTTGCTTCAATCCACATTGAAGTGGTTTTTAAAATGCTATGGCTACGTTTAGTAATTGAACCTGACAAACGAGGATCAAAAAATCGGCAGCCTGTTGAGCCCAAAATACCGTAGAAGGAATTCATGATAATTTTAATCGCTTGCGACAAAGCAGCATTCTTATCTTCTTTCGCTTTGTCGCGCTCTTTCCAGAGCTCAGTGATGATATTAGGTAAAAAATGTTGCTCTCTTGAAAAATAAGCGCCATCAAAGCCTTCTATCGCGGTTTCTGGAGACTTTAAGCCTTCAATCAACCCCATAGGGTCAATATTGAAACAACGAATAATACTGGGATATAGGCTTTTAAAGTCTAATACCAAAACATTATTGTAAAGGCCTGGCGTCGAATCCATCACAAAGCCACCAGGAGATTCAAAACCTTGGTCGCCATCACCCATATTCGGCGCCACATAACCACTGCGATGTAACTTAGGCAAATATAAATTAGTAAAAGCTGCCACTGAGCCGCCTACTCTATCAATGGCTAAACCAGTAATTTGTGCCCTTAACATCGCAAATTCGAGTAATTGTGTATGTTCAAAAATCAATGAAACTAAACGGCAATCTTCAAGGTTATAAATGGCGAGTGCGGTTTTATTGTGATGAAAGTTGTCAGTTATTTCCTGCACTCTATTTTCAACGTCAGAGACTTTTTTGCCTAAGCCTAATAATTCTTTTGAAACATAGTCCAATGAGAAACTCGGAAAGCTATAGGTGGCAATTTTTAATAGGTCTATGCCATCAAGAACAACCCGCCCGGCTATTTCGATAAACTTTTGTCCGCTATTGGCATTTTTTCGCCAGTAAGGCACCGAACCATCCCGGCCGATGGTAAAATCGATGTTGTTCAAATCGCATCGTTTTTGCAATAAGTCCATATCCAAGTTAATAACGTTCCAGCCAATAATGATGTCTGGATCATAATGGTTCATCCACACTATAAACGCCTTTAAAAGTGCAGTTTCATCTTCAACCCAATGAATATCAAATTCGCTTGGAGTCGATTCTTCAGGATTTGGAATACCGATCATAAAAACGATAGAAACATTTTGCGCGTAAGCACCGATAGAATAGAGCTCTCCCTTCATCGAACATTCAATATCAACACTCAACATTTGCAAATCAAATTGGCGTGTTTGATCTGACAATTTCCGGGTTCTAGCTTGGGTTAATAAACCATACCCCTTGTCAGTATTCTCTGTGCTTGAATCTATCGCCCCTGTTACTTCGATATTTGCCGTTATAAACCTTTCCATCAAAAATCTATCATCAGGCCTAAAATCATCTTCAAAACATTTAATGCCGTTTGATTTGACTATTTCTCTT
>CAJWBY010000188.1 GCA_913020705.1 uncultured Colwellia sp. | reverse complement strand
AAAAAGATTTTTCCTCGAATATCTACCAGAGGATTTTATGATCTTTATTCAGGTCGAACGATAAAACATGAACCATATCGCTTGTACCCAAAGACAGATTTTGATGCATTAATCGGCTCAAAGGAGATTACTATAATGATTCATGGGCTAAGAAACAATACATCTGGTGCACTGACAAAATTTGTAATTGCAAAAAGAAGATTAGCGCATCTTGGTTACAAATATCCTGTAATAGGATATAGTTATGATTCAAACACCGCAGGTGCACTGTATCTGATGAGATTGCATATTGGTGTAATCATAGCAAACAAGAACGGAAGAAACTTGGCACGATTTGTTACTGACTTTAAGCGTAAAAGTCCAGGTACAAAGATTCGTCTAATGGGACATTCACTTGGCGCACATGTAATTCAGAGTACGATAAAAAATCTTGCAAGAAACGCCAAAAATAGTGGAATCTTGGAGGCAGTTTATTTTTTTGGAGGTTCGATTCCTAGCAACGCGCTAAGTCCAAGAAATGGTTCTGCCACACAAAAAATTGTTACAACAAAAATTAGAAACTATTACAGCCCATACGATGATGTACTCAGTTTAGTAGATGATTGGAATTGGGTAGATACTCCAATTGGCTACATGGGTGCACATGGAAAGACAATATCAAAATACACTCAAACAATGGTAAAACCGAAAAATCATCGCTTTGCAAGTTATGCTGCTGTCCTTAGGTCATTTCCATAAAATCAGCCAAGCAATTTTGGCCTTGGCTAACAAATAATTACAATTATGGTATCAACCGGCTAGACCAATACAGATTATGAAGGCTATTATAGCAACTGCTATTGCAGCTCCCTTTCTATTAATTCCCATTAATTAGGTGGATAAATTACGACTATAAAAAAATAATCATGATCGGCTAATCAATTAGTACAGAAACTAAACTTACAAATGGAGTTTATCAAAAATACAATCTGTGAAGCAAATACGTGCATTATTATGAACTCGATCAATTTTGTTGTTCTTGGAGAACAGACAATTGCAAATGATTTTGGCAAAAAAGGTACAACTACAGATCTTACACTTTATGATAAAAAGGAGTCTGATGTTATTAGAACATGGGTTATTCCAAATGGATTCCCAGAAAAGATTCAACCTCTGTTACAAGCAATAAACATTGCAGAGTATGTAATTTTCTATATTGCATCGCTTGACAAGTATGTTGGAGAACAAATTATTGCATTGGATATGCTAGGAAAAAAAGATGGTATAATTAGTCATTCATACGAAGTAGATGAAAACCGGCTTAATTCCATGATCAAAGGAACTGTTTTGGCCAATTATAAGAAAGTCGATTCACCTAATATTAAACAGGAACTAACGAAATTTTCACCTGTTTCAAACAATGGAGATGCACAAATTGTAATAGACCATTGTTTTGATGTAAAAGGTGTTGGCACTGTTGTATTGGGTAAAGTATTACAAGGAACAGTAAACCAATATGATAATCTAAAACATTTACCATCAGGATCTGAAGTTATGATAAAATCTATTCAGATGCATGATGATGACATTAAGCTAGCAAATTGTCCAGCAAGAGTTGGATTATCATTGAAAGGAATAAAACCTGATGAAGTTGGGAGAGGCGATATCATTACTTCTGATGAATCTCTCCTAGTAAAATCTGAGATTGAGGTTAACTTCGAACAATCACCATTCTACAAGGGAGGAATTTCTGTGAATCAGATGTGTCTCATTAGCGTTGGGCTTCAAATAAAGGCTGCAAAATTTTCCTCTATATCTCCAGTCAAGTTAACTTTAGAAAAACCAATTATCTGTAAGAAAAATGACATATGCCTTTTCATAAAGCCAGAATCTACTACTGTAAGAATAATCGGTAGTGGTAAAATCAATTAACTTCAAATTTGGCTTAAAGAAATATAATTTGTGAAGTCCGCACGTGCGTGCCCAATTTGTACAAATTGTGGTTCAAAGAAGTTCAAACGTCTTGATTCTGATGGCGTTAAAGTTAGATGTGTTCAGTGCGATAAAGAATACAAGATATAGTCAATACGTCGATTTAATCATATAATCTGCAAAAATGAAGATAGAGAGTGTGTGACTCTCTATCTCCTGTTGGCGTACAAACCATGACTTATTTAATTAATGAGAATAAAAGCGTAACAAAAATGAAGTTAGAGGGAAGAGACCCTCAAACTTCACATTTCGGTTTTTGGAATCAACCAATGAACCATAAAAAATATCATGATTTTAGTCTTAATCTTTTTAATCATAGCCATTTTCAACCCTGTGCTAGCAGTATCTTTAGTTGCTGTAGTCTTTATAGGAAACTGGATTCATGCTCTATACCTTACATATCAAGTAAGAAAATCGATATTGGATATGAATCAGCCTATTAAAACAGTACCTTTAACAATTTCAGGTAAAAATGCAGACTTAGATCAAAGCTTACTCGAGTATCAAGAAGCTAAATTACATGCTGAACTTAAATCCTTCGCAGACAGAGAAAAATTAGGTTTCCATGTATTATCTGAACGTAATTACTACGCAGGATTAGTTAAAGATGAAAAAGACAAGCTGTTAGGTTTGGTTAATCAATTCAGCACCGCTTATCCTACAATCCTTCCTCGACTTACTAAATCTGAGGAATTATATGAAGAACAGTGTGAACAACAATTATCTGAATCTACAGAAAAAACTCAATGCTTTGCTACTGATGCTCATCCTATAGAAGTATCGGATGAGGGAGAGAACCTTTCGTTAGATGAGGGGAAACTAAAAGAAAAAAGAGCGGCAGGGGCAGGAAAAGATACTTTATTGTGGGATGCTTTACGTGCAAAACGCAGAGAACTTGCTGATGAACAAGATGTCCCGCCTTTTGTTATTTTTCATGATGCCACATTAATGGCGATGATTGAGGAAAAACCGACAGACTTAAAACAAATGAGTTATATCTCTGGAGTGGGTGAAAAAAAACTGGAATTGTATGGCGATAAATTTTTAGAGGTTTTGCAAAATTTTTCTGAAATAGACTTACCTGATACCGCTGTAGAATCACTTAAATAGTTCAGGCTAGGTTATACAGTAGAACAGGTAGAACAAAAAAGAGGCTAAAAATTGAGACGGTTTATATTTATTGCGACCAAACCTAACAAAAAAATAATCAACTGCGGCAATAGGTCGATTACTGATTTTCAGAAGGTAGAGTCGTTAATTCTTTTTATAAATACTAAACCCACCCTATCCACTATCAATAAACCCAGCAAAAAGACCAGACAAAAACACGGACTTCTCCAGAACTACTGTAGAAGTATCTCAAGCACCTGTAAACTCAAGGTCTACAGACTTATATCAACTAAGAAAAAGAAGCTAATGTAAAAGCTATTGGGAGAAGTTTTGAGAACTACTCAAATATCTATTACTAAAGCCTAACTACTCGAAAGATCCAATAAATTACTATATCTAGCCTAAAGGTTAAACTAGCTTGGTTCATGAGTATCTAGCTTAACCTTTAAAAGATGTTTGCAGGTTTTTCTACTTTTTTATAATTTGAGTATGAGTGCAGTAAATCTAGTTATTGTTCTAATGTTCCATGCAACTGGTAAGGGCCGAATGTTGTCGTGCCGTATGCAGTACTTTCACACTTAAGGGTCATATCAATAGCAACTGTAGCAGGTGTTGTGTTGAAAAATTCAACGTCCATTTGTGTAAAGGCCTTATAGTTATCTCCACCACCACTTCCAGATGTTCCACCAGTATTGGCGGAAAACTCTGTATCTTCAATTGACGTTATTGCCCCAACAACAGAGCCACCCAGACCGTTGTATTCTTGAAGAGCAAGACCAACGCTAATACATGCTACAGCATTTTCTGGCTCGTTAATGTTGTAATATGCGCATTGTTCATCCAAATTAGGCTTAAACGAACCAGATACATGAATTGTTTCAGCCTTTATTAAGCGATCAGCATATTGAAGCTGACAACCAGAACCAGAAATAATCTCATTTAATGGTTCATCTAATTTGTATTGTCCCACGCTAATTCCAACATCCGAGCTAATAGTGCTAGTTGCGGTAGAGCTATTGCCTGCAAGATCGGTGGCATATGCCCGAACCACATATTCTCCACCAAATGGTACTATTATTGAAGATTCTCGCACAACTTCCAGCTCTGACTCATACAACACTTCTGAAACAGGGGAAAGCAACACATTTACCCCATTAAATCCATTAAACCCAGTAAGTCTTTGTAACGCATTTGAGGCAACTTTAAATAAACCACGATTGTCTGTATAAGTAACCTTCACTTTTTCAAAATCGCCTAAAGTATTAGCGGGTACTTCGATAAGAATCTCTGGTGACTCAAGGTCAGCTGATGCACTATCTCCCAGTGTTTGTAGTTTTTCTTCTAAAGCGGTTATTCTAGTCTCTAAATCAGTATGTCCTCCTTTATTACCATGAAGTGCTCTTTTACCAGACCATGAAGGCTGGTATTTTTCATGTGCTTTCCTATCATGCTGACGGTTATCAGCATTGGTATTCGTGCTTGCAAGTGCTATTACTGCTAAACTAAAAACTACTTTATTCATGAAAAACTCCTGTTTTTTCAACGTTGCTAGTGCATTGTTATTTATTGATATTACTTCTTCTAGGTGTATTTTACTTCATTTGCTCACCCTGCTTTAATGCGGGTATATTATAAGGTTACAAGTAACAATGGTAGTCGGCAGATGCTTACACTCTAGGCATCTGTCGCGTATTTTATCGATATTTTTTGTTCCAGCTTCTAAATTACAGGCAGCTCTAGGTTTGTTGTTGCAGAGATGCTGAGCATCTAGTTACCATGTGCAATGTAAGTATTGACTGATATTTATTTCTAGTCGAACCAAGTAAAATAGGCTCTGTCGGTATTATTAATAAAAATCAAACAAATAATAAAACAAACTTTAACTGTCTTTTGCCTAGTGTTTTTAATTGGGAGCATCGCCAGTGCGGGCACCTACAAATGAACAGCTATATAAAATATAGATAATACTGATTTACACTGATGTTTTTCCACTAAAGGCGCTCATTACTAATGAACAAAGAAAAAATCCAAAAAAGACTGTTATTTATCCCCTTACTAGTTATGACTTCATTACTAGTCGGGTGTGCTTCGTCAAAATTGAATGTATTGAAGCCTTTGGATTCCCAGCCAAATACAGTATCACTCACTCTTTTGGATAATACCGTCACGCATGTGTCCGATGAAGATATTGGTAATTTTAAAGCAGCATTGTCTAACTCTCTGATAAATGCTGGTATTACAGTTGTTTCGACTGAAAGAAAAAATGTACCAGCAATTGTGGGTGAAATTAAAGAATACAATGAGGGTAGTCGATCGTTACGTTACTTTGTTGGTTTTGGTGCAGGAAAGGGGAGTATGAAAACTGCATGGAAGGTTATTGACTCATCAAGGAAAGAAGTTGCCAGTTGCAGTATCGACGGGAGCATTGCATCCGGAGTTTTTGGTGGAAGTTTTTATGAAGTTCATGACGAGGTAGCTAAGAGTTTTATAATTTTTTTTACGAGTGCTAAGGAGTAATGAATTTATCAGGACGTATTCGTTTGCCTGCTTTGTTCCCCGTAACAGTTATGACATTAGTTTTGAATGGCTGTGGCACTGTCTTTGGGGGGTTAAGTCAGGATGTTAAGTTATCTAGTGACCCTTCAAATGTTCAGGTTATTGACTCTGTTACTGGGTTAAAATATAAAACACCTACAAATGTATCTCTTCAAAAGAACAGTTCGCATTCTCTGGAATTTTCCAAAGAAGGTTATAAAACAGAAGTTGTAGCATTGAGGCGAGAAGCGCGGTTTCTTTGGTGGTTTCTCGATGCATTCTCGCTAGGGCTTGGGAATTTGATCGATGCTGCAACAGGCGGTTTATTTGATATCAAACCCAATCAAGTACATGTTGCGCTTGATCCTATAAAGAAGGCTGATTGATACAGGGAACAATACTTATAGTTTGTTGTGGGGGGGTAAAAAAGGTATGGCTGCTGCATATATTAGAATTATTGGATCAGGTTTTTCGGAAATATATAATTTGAGTATGACTCCAGTATTCTATTTCTACACACCTGAATGGAAGGATGCCCCCCTAGGCTTGCCTAATTACACAAATGCAATGGATGCCCCACCTTACACACTGCACACAGGAGAGCGGAAAGCTATCGCTATCCTTACACAGCATTACACCACAGCAATTGCTACCACTGGTACGCAAATGCTGCTTACACAAGTGCCGAACGTACCAGCAACTGTTCTCTCTGCTTAAAAGCTACCTTTGGCACTCTTTTAAACAGTCGATCACAAATGCTAATCGTTCGCTATTTAATTATGCAAGGAGGCTGTTTTAGCAGTCGATCTTAAGGTTTTAGCGCTGCTTATGCTCTATGCTGATATGGGCGCTTAAACACTGTTATTTTCCGTTATTTTTGGTTTTCCTTTTCTCTACACTGGCAGTAATTTGTCTTATTTGGTTTTATTATTAACCGCATGATACATAACATAATAATTATACGCAGTGTAAAGAGCCTCACTGTTCGCTTCGCCGTATAATTCATATTATGTACAATGCTAAGTGCCATCACTTAACTTCAACAGACTATGCTTAGAGGAGCAAAAAACTTTACTTAATGGCTAGAGGGTTAAATCATTTCATGGTTCTCTTTTTCTTAGAGCGAAGAGCGTTTTATGTAAGGAAAATATACCAAATAACTCTAACTGAACCTTAGGCACTTCTTTTAAGAAGACTAAGGTTTTTTTATGCCTGAAATAAAAGGAATAGAACCATGATAAATGAACAGCTTTATGCAAACCCTTACAACAGCTCTGTGGCAGGTTTTTACTTTTCTTCATACGATGAGTACAAAACAAAATCATCGAAGCATGTTGATCCTTGTGGCTTGCCTGTAGAAGAGTATGAAATAGATTATATAGAAGGTGAATTACCAGAACTTTTTAATGCCTGCAATATAGACCAAAGTACATTACAAGCTTGGTTTAATGAGATTGAAATAATGGATAAACCAGATCAAACAGAACTTTACTTTAGATGTGACAACTTAGGTCAAGACCCTCAGGAAGCAATCTACGATCTAAATAGTGATGGAAGTATTAGTGCTGGTTCATCTCTTTATTATGCTTACAGCTATATTGAAGACAGTGGTATTTTAAATACATTACCTGAAAATATACAAAGGTATTTCGATTTTGAGGCTTTTGCTAGAGATTTAGAGTACAGCGGTGATATTACTGAGTTCAGTTATGATGGGGAGACTTATACTGCTACAGGATTTTAATACTACTAAGGGAAAGCTAACGCACTACGTTTGTTGGCCTCATAAAAAACACATTGAACCTGCTATATACATTAATAGGAATCTAAACAGAGTAGAGCCGATATGTATTTTATGAGGCTAAGTTTGTATGTGTATTGTAAAGGGTTGTGATCTAAATAGGTTTAAGCGGATTGATTTTAATTGAGGGGGGTAGTAAAAACAATTGACGGTCTTGCTGGCGGTCTTGTTTTGTATATTACATAAAAAAGCCTCTGTAAACAGAGGCTTAGTATATATCTATGGCGGAGAAGCAGGGATTCGAACCCTGGGAGGGGATAAACCCTCAACGGTTTTCAAGAC
>CAJWBY010000187.1 GCA_913020705.1 uncultured Colwellia sp. | reverse complement strand
TTAAATTGCTATTGGCTTAACCATTAATTCATCAAAATACACTTGGTTATGACGGATCATTTCAGTTATTTCTAGCACGTAGTCAGTACCTCGAATTGAATAACGTAATAACCCTGTCGCTAATATTTGTGGAGATAATGGTTGTTCTTGTGCGCGTAACTGCCCACGAATGGTTCGAAAAACACTGTAAGCATTATTGGTATTAATATTGTGTAAATAGCGTTGTACGCCATGTTCAAGACTTCTGAATGCGGCAACTTCATGTTTAGCTCCAGTATCACGCCCTCCAGGAACCATACCGCACCCCTTTTTGTAGCACCACATGCCAAAAAAGTTCAAACCAATTTTTGCGAAACGAGATGTTCCCCAAGCAGATTCATTGGCTGCTTGCACCAAAACCAGTTCAATAGGAACAACATCAACACGTAAAAGTAATTCATTAAGCTGTTGTAACGGGGTATATTTCTCACTTACTTTGTATTTTTTAATTAGACTATTAAGCAAAACTTGCTGTTCATCTAAAAGGTTTTCTTCTAAAAAAATTGCTTCGATCATAACCGCTACTTCAGTTCTTATTTGAAGTAAGTTTTTATTCTCTTGCTCTATCGCAGGATAAATATATTGAAAGAATTCACGTTTCTTCGTTTTAACATCACGAATGGCAGCAAAGTCAGGTATTTTTACATTATGTAGTGGACGTTCAACTATTTTTACTTTTGCCACAGGCGTAACTTTTACAACTTTTTTGGCTTTTACAGCAACTTCAGGAACAGTTATGTCCGCAGGTCTCATAAATGTAAAAGGAGCGATAAGCGCAATAACTAATGCGCTTAGTATTACCAGTTTGATAAAATATTGAATTTTCATAATATCCTTTTTACGACAACAATTTATTTACAAAGACTTAAGCTGAAAATGTATCACTCGTTTGGTTTGGCGTTGTATCTGTATCTGAAGGAGATAGCTGCATTCCAAAAATTTCTCGGTATAAAATACCTTTCACATTATAAAATAACGGCGCTATAAACGTTAATGCCACTAAAAAGATTATAACACCTATTACTGACAACTGACTTTGAGCAAGAACGACTAAAGGTATTAATGACATAAATAACGCGATAAGAAGCAACGCATATATAGATACTAATTTAAACCATTGAAAGCGTGTAACTTTTAAACTCAGAATTATTGCTTTTAAAGGGGATAATTTTTTATCTACCACTAAAGGCAAAGCCAACGAGAAAGCCGCAGACAAATAAATACCTGGCAATATGAATAAACTCATTCCGATAGAGATGAGTACTGATGTTAACAAAGCGCAAACAGCAACCCAGCTTCCCCGTTTAAGAAAAGCAAAAATCAATTTACTATTTGTTTTAATGCCAACAGCATGAAAGATACCCATCATTTCTACACCCACTAAAAATGGAGAACTAATAAGCACTATCACAATATTCAAAAGTGTCGATGACTGAGGATCTTTAATCACCTCTTCAATTCCACCCAACGAATTACTGATTGCAAAAGATACGATAACAGCAAAAATAAGGATAAAGAGTAACCCTACGTTTATAGCAATACGTGTACGGAGCGTTAATTGCCAAGCCTCTTTTAATACTGAAGGAACATCAATGTTATATTTACCTTGTAAAGACTCTTCTATGCTACCGCCAACTTGTACTACTTTTTTTTCATCCACGAAAATGACTACCTTTCAATAATTTTTCAATATTATAGCAAGTTGCTTTCATATTGGAAAACAGCTCAAATTACATACAAAATATAAATGACCTATTTATGTAACTCATGAATGCGCTGCAAAGTACTTTTAAAGTAATTAGTACCTTTTTCTTCAGCTAAGGCGATATTATTTTCCGGTATTTGATCTGGGTTTTTATAGATAGACAACACCTTTTCCATACTCGCTTCACGAATTAAATGAAGTGTTGGTAATGGCGAACGATTTGTATAATTAGATGCTGCATCATACAGTTCACCTTCAAAATAATAATCAGGATGAAAGCTGGCGAGTTGAAAAACGCCCTCGTAGCCCTGTGATATTAATAATTCATTCGCATAATCGAGTAAATCTAAGTAGCTTTCAAACGTTTTAAAACCGTTATTGAAAATCATTAATGTCGTCTCGATTTTAGGTTCTTTAATAAGCTTTTCACATTGTTTGGCTAATTTGTCTAAGGCCGATACCATTTTCTTTTCATTACAAAGCTCATAATGAATAGTGTTGTTTACAAATTCTTTTTTGGCAAAAGGACAAAAATTTAGACCTATGATTATTTCTTCTACCCATTGTTTAGTTTTTAAAATATCAGGATCGAACACGTGTTTATCAGTCATTTATTGTTAAATACTTATTGGTTATTTGAAATATTATAATAATGGCATCATCTTAACATAAGAATATTTTCAAAATCAGTAGGCATAACATCAGCAACACTGATATTGTCCACTTCTAAACGATAATAGATCTTAATTACATTTTTCAATTTCCGTATATCTTTTAAGATTAATAAAAGTCAACTTTCAGCCATACTTCTAAAGTATAAACATGAGGAATTATCCAATGACAAAATACCATAAATCCGCAGAAGTGATTGCTACACTTAAGCCAGAGCAATATCGTGTAACACAAGAGAATGGAACTGAGCATCCCGGCACTGGCGAGCACCTCAATAATACTTTACCGGGCATTTATGTCGATATTGTTTCAGGGGAACCTTTATTTGCCTCGTCAGATAAATATGACTCTGGTTGCGGTTGGCCAAGCTTCACCAAACCGATAGAACCGAAGAATGTTAATGAAATTAAAGACAATACTCATGGCATGATTAGAACTGAAGTACGCTCAGGCTATGGTGACAGTCATTTAGGACATGTATTTGAAGATGGTCCAATAAGCGAAGGTGGGTTAAGGTACTGCATTAATTCAGCATCACTTCGCTTTATTTCTATTGATGAGATGGAAGCCCATGGTTATGGTGATTATTTAGTTCAAGTAGAGAGTAAATAACGTAATACATAATCAGAAACGAAGACAAAAGCAGAATAGTTTTAGTTAATTGATAATAAATTGAACTTTGATAAATATGAGTACTCTTATTATGTGAAAGTACTTACTTCCCTTAGTGTTTCATATTTTTATATTGCGTTTACTTGATTGCAGGTAAACGTTTTTTTTGCTTTTTTTTACCAACCCAAAATAATGAGCTTTCGATAATTTTAATTAATACATTATTGGAAAATAACACTTCTGAACATTAATCTTTATTATCTTAACGAAAGCCAATTTACATGAAACACTACAACTTCTCTGTTCTCTCATCAATACATTCGTACGAGCCCATCTCGAACTCTCGACAAACCCATGGTCTATTTTCGTAAATTGAGCACAGCAATGTATCCCGATTCAAAGCAGAACAGAGCCCATCGTCCAAGCGAAGCATTGACTCATGTCCAAGAGGGTCGATATATATATGTTGATGTGGCACGCCGGTATCAGAAATAATTCTTACTTCTAAACTGCAACAACATGCTTGACAGTTTGAGCATAGAACTTCGGTAACAGGTATATTTTTGACTTCAATATTCATAAATAGGGATATTAATAAACATAATAACGAATAGGATACGCTAAAGTGATTGGCTTCTCGAGAAAATAGCACGCTAAAACAACTTTAAGCGATAAATAACTAAGATTTTAAAAAATAAAATAGAGAAATGGATAACACAATCAGAATGGGTATTATTGCTATTTATACGTTTATGCGTAAGTTTATGATCCAAGTAATTCTAAGTGTTTTATTTTGTTGTAGCGTAACGATATAGAGATACAATGAGATAATTCTTTTAACGGTAATATTTGCTTAGTATGAAAGACAATAGCTCGATTACCTTCATATGAAAATGTGTTTCCATAAACTTCTCTAAATGTTTCAATCAACGATGTTTTACAGTTGAAATACATGCAGTATCTATCGGGATATTTAGCTTTCCAATCAAACCTAATTGTACTTCCTATTGTTGAAACATAACTTGGCTCGCCCCATTTCAAGGTTTCTGTTATAGCAGGAATACCTTCTTGTTCGGCGACACTAAAAATTAGGTCTCGTAAATTATTGAGCAAAATTGAAATATTCTCAGGGTATGTTTCAAACTTGTCTTTTACACTTAAATCCATTTAATAACTCAAACTTTGTATAATATATCAGGCGACTAAAGGAGAAGAATCGCTAGCTATGAAAGCAAATTACCAACGGTTAACTTCCATCTTTAGTATAACTAACGCATTAACTAGATGTTATTCATCCCTCAACCAACCTTTATCCACAGCTATATCTATTTGTTCACAAGCATATAACCACAATTTTGGCGCTAAACCTTCGAGGTAATTATTACGGCTAATAACCTGTGATTTAGAAACATTATGCCTAGCCCAACTGCCACCTTCATTCCTCATATTTTGTAATAAAGGTAAAATACGATCCATAGCTTTTGCAAACCTAGCGTCATTAGTTTCTGCATTTTCGAACTCTAGCCATAATTGCTTATAATGTTGGAACTGTTTTTCAGGTAACAACCCAAAGATGCGGGTTGCTGCTGTTATTTCTTTTTCTTCTTGTTCAGCAAGATCTTTCTGATCTGAAAAGGCGAACATATCGCCAGCATCAATCTCAACAATATCATGAATAAGCAACATACTCATAACACGTGTAATATCAACATTTTCTACTGCATACTGATGAAATATCTGAGCTGTTAACGTTATATGCCAACTATGCTCTGCACTATTCTCAAATCTATTATCATCTGATTTAACAAGTGCTTGTCGATATACTCCTTTAAGGCGATCTAATTCGATGACGAAATCTAATTGTTTATTGAGTTCTTCCATAGTTTTCCATAATAATTGAATATAAAAGCTAATTTAGCTGTAATTTGTTTCTAACAGTATTTTACCTGTTAAAAACTGTCACTTTCAGCAAGTAAAAATGTATTTTCATCGTCATTACGTGCTCTCATGTTAGCAAGTCGGGCTCTTATTCCACCCATCATTTGACCAAACTGTTGATCCTGTTTCATTTGTCCTAGAATAGGCTCCATATCAGCTTGCCATGCTTTTATCCAACCAACATCTATCGCTGCCTGAAGATACTGGTATGTTTCACTACTCTTGTTTTGAAGGGCGTTAATTAAAGCCATATTATAATAATAAGCAGGATCATTAGATTTTTTGGCTTTGCCATTTTCTAAAGAAAGAGTATAGCCATCAATAATTTCTTTTGCCTGTGATCGCTTTTCAAGTTGTAAATATGAATAAGCTAAATGAACCGCAGGTTGTCCTTCAAATAAGTAATAAAAATAGTCATTGTTGAGAGATTCTTTATTGCGAAGTCTTTCAAATTCGTTAATTGCCTGTGCATACTTACCTTGGTAAAAAGCAATCTCGCCATCTATATAATATTTCATTTCCGGGTTGTCAGAGGTGAATTCAATATTTTTTAAATGTAAAAGTGCTTCATCTTGATTTCCTTGAGAGATAAGAAATCGTACTTTCATAAAGCTTATCTCTTCGGCTAAGAATTGAGATTCTTGTTTATTGGCATAATCAAACCATTGTTGGGTTTTCTCAACCTCTCCCATATCCATATTGGAAATTAATAAACCTCTAATTGCGTTTTTATTTACAGGGTCTACATCAAGTGCTCTTTTGTACATATTAATCGACTCATCAAGTCTCCCTCGTGTTGCTAAAATACCTCCCACCAAATTATAAGCACCAGGGTAATAAGGGTCATTACTGATAATTTTAGAAAATATATCCATCGCTTTAACTTCAGAGCCTGATTGGTAATAACTCCACGCTACATTATATGCTGCGACAGGAGATTTAGGATCTAAAACATATGCCTTCTCAAATAAGGAATGAGCGCTAATAAAATCACCTCGACCTTGTAACAACGAGCCATACCACATATAAGTCATGGCATAGTTAGGGTTAATCTCGATTGATTTTTTAAATAACGATTCAGCTTTTTTAGCATCACTTTGAGATAATAATAACCCTTGTGTAGCAAATGCGGCTCCCAAGTTAGGGCTCAATTTAAAAGCGGTATCAAGAGCTTCTTTTGCTGCCTTATTTGCTTCTTTCTTGGGTAAATTACCATAGAGAGCAAGCAGAATATTAGCATCAGCTATACCAACAAATGCTCTAGCGTATTTTTCATCAAACCTTGCAGCATCTTTATAATGCTGTAATGCACTATTAATCGATGGTACGGTTCTGTGAGCTAATTCTTTTTGTCCTTTACCAAAAGCCACCATTGCATCAACATTATTGGTTTCGGCAACGAATTTGAATGAGGAATTATCTCCAAGCAGAGTGACTTTCATTTTGTCTACTACCGCCCTAGCGATATCGTCTTGTATTTGAAATATATCACGGTATTCGCGATCATAAGTTTCCGACCAAAGATGCTCACCGGTACTCACCTTAATTAACTGCGCTGTAACTCGGATTTTATTCGTGGTATCGTTCTTCCGAATACTGCCTTCAAGAATTGTGTCGACCCCTAGCTCTGTGCCTATTTCTACAATAGTTTTATTTGAAACACCTTTATAAGCAAAAGAAGAAGTTCGAGCAGCAACTTGTAAATCGGGAATTTTAGCCAATAAATTTAATAGTTCTTCAACCATACCATCGGCAAAAAACTCATCTTCAACATCATTACTAAAAGGAACGAAAGGTAAAATCGCGATAGATTCTTTCTTACCATTAGATAAAGGTTTTTGAACAAGGGCTTGCCCAACATCAAGAGGTTTTGTTTTTTGTGGAGCTTGCCCTTCTAACCAAAGTTGACAGACTAACGTAATAACAACGACCAATGCGAGTGATCCAGCAACAGATAATGTCGTTTTCATATTAGCTTGCGGAGTTGTATCTTCTGATCCTTCGTTGTTAACTCTTACAATGCCCTTTGAGGTAAAATTATATAACCAAGCAAAGATCAAAGAGACAGGAAAGCCAACGAGAAAAACTTGTAATAACACTGTCATCACAGAATCAGGCAACCCTAAAGCTGGTACAGCTAAGTCAGCTATTTGAATTAGTGGCCAAGCTGATACTGCATATATTGTTGCAACTTTAAAGACTTGTCGATGCTTTAATTGAGCTAATAAACTATCCAATTTTTATCTCCAAGTTAGCGACGTGATTTAAGGATAATTTAATCATTTGCATCATCTTTAAGTATAGTAACTGAGCCAGTAACCGAATTCATACTTAACGTTCCTGAACCATCTCCAGAAATGAAGTTCAATGTCTTCTTGTGTAAATTGCCATCTACCGGTATATCATCAGTAAGGTGGTTAGTAATTTCTCCACCAAACTGACTTACCATCTCACACTCTGCATTTAACTCACTGCTTGCCATATACACAATTTCACCACTTACACTCGTCAACTTCAATTCAGCTTCTTTTTTAACTTGTCCTCTGATTTGAGTTTCACCTGAAATATTTTTAATCGTTAACTTATCTAAACCACTAATATCTGCTGTGATATCTCCTGCCATAGTTTTAAGATATGCTTCTTCAAATTCTCCAGAAAAATCAACATCACCACTAACTGATTCTATTTTAATTAAGCCTGAAGACTCAGCTACTTTAATATTCCCACTGACAACAGAAAGTTTTATTTTCCCATGAGATGTGTGAACTTTTAAGTCTCCATTAATGGACTTTCCTTCAATATAATTATTCAATTGAGTAATTACAAATGAAGTGTCAATACCTTTAAAGTGCAATGATGTTTGCTGTGGTATAAAAATTTTCAGTACACTAGCATCCCCCCAATGTTGTTGTCTTTC
>CAJWBY010000186.1 GCA_913020705.1 uncultured Colwellia sp. | reverse complement strand
TATAAAACATAATAAACTTCTACCAAGGAATAAAATGATGAAAAATCATCGTCTCTCTAATATCGCCGGCGCGGTTGTTATTGCGCTAGGTTTGTCTGCATCGGCTATGGCTGATGACACGTCGTCTTCAATTCGAGGTAACATTTTAACCACTAATGGTAATGTTGTTTCTGATGCAATTGTAACAATCATTCATGAACCTTCAGGGACTCGTAAAACTTTAAAAGTGAACGAAACAGGTTCATTTTCCGCTAAAGGTTTACGTGTTGGTGGACCATATACAGTTACGATTGACTCAGACGTATATGCAGATAAAAAACTTGAAGGGATTTATATCACATTAGGTAATGTACTTCGCATTAATGAAGTGCTTGAAGATGCAAACATTGAACGAATTGCGGTAACTGGTTCATCTACGTTTTTTGATCCTTCTAAAGGTTCATCAAGTGTTTTTAGTGGTGACGACTTAACAAAGTCAGCCGCATTTAATCGTGATTTAAAGGATATCGTAAGACAGAATCCTATGGCTGTAGTTGGTAATGACGGTAACACGTTGTCATTAGCGGGCTCTAACCCTAAGTATAACAGCTTAGCTGTTGATGGTGTAAACCTGAATGATGACTTTGGTTTAGCAGGTAATGGTGCAAGAAAAGTTACTTTTAGATAGCGATCTAAATATTGAAAAGCGGCCTCTGTCATTAATTATTAAAAAGCGTTAATAACCACTAAGTACCTCTTTAGAATGCTTTTATTGAATTTTAGACATAAAAAAAGACGCTAGGACGCGTCTTAATCTTCAAAATTGGTGGAGCGGGGGGGAATCGAACCCCCGTCCAAAAAGCCTACATCCTCGGTACTACATGCTTAGTCGATTTTTTATTTAACCAATTAGACGCCAATCGACAGGCTTCGTCATGGTGAGCTTAATACTATTTCGCGGTT
This sequence comes from uncultured Colwellia sp., assembly GCA_913020705.1. The sequence continues at coordinate 6,952 of CAJWBY010000186.1, read as the reverse complement.
CAGCCTTAAGCGTGCTTCCCTCGCTATCCTATTTGGGGTGACCATCGATCCTCGAAACAACAGGAGAATTTATGAGGCGATGGCTAGCCTTAAGCGGCTAGTGCGAACGTATCGTCGTTTGCAATTATAGTTTTGCGGCTTTTTACCAGGCAAACCGCCCCTGGGCATGCACCTCGGGTTTCATGAATCTTGTCGAATCCTAGATCCGCCCCAAAGTTTTTCTTTTATTAAATAGACTTAACAAGTCTATAAAGCGCATTGTACATCGCTTAGTTTAAATTAACAACGTGGTATTTTTTAACCAGTTATCGATCTAAATTTTTATTTTTCATTAATCGACCTTTATCAACCGCCCATTCACGGTCTTTAATATCAGAGCGCTTATCATGGTCTTTTTTACCTTTACCCAAATAAAATTCGAGTTTAACCCAATTAGCTTTCCAATACATAGCTGTAGCAATTAATGAATAGCCATCACGCTCTACAGCTGCAGTAATTTTCTCTAATTCGCGGCGGTTTAACAGTAATTTTCGGTCACGATTAGGTTCACAAACTACGTGACTAGAGGCAGCGTTAAGGGGCATTATTTCAGCGCCAAGCAAATACGCTTCTCCATTTTTTACATGAACATAGCAGTCAGAAATATTTACTTTACCGCTTCGTATACTTTTTATTTCCCAGCCTTGTAAGCTCATCCCACCTTCAAATTTGTCGGTTAATGAGTAGTTATGACGGGCTTTTTTATTTTGAGCAATGGTATTGCTGCTTGATTTTTTCTTCTTTGCCATTATATTTCCATTTCGTTTGCCACCAAAAATAGCAATCTCAAACATTATACGGAGAATTTTTTGTATTAGAATGATTAATTTCAATTTTTCTCGTTAATGCGTTTTGCTCATGGCTTTGTTATCATTACACTTTAGATTTGAGGATGAAAAATGCCAATAATTAGTCGTAGCGCGTTAGTGATGTATAGCGTTGATCAAATGTATAAATTAATTAATGATATTGTTGCTTACCCTCATTTTATTCCAAATTGTGGTGACAGTAAGATAATTACAGTCAATGGTAATGAGGTTACCGCCGGTTTAATGGTTTCAAAAGGCGGCTTAAAAAAATGGTTTACCACCAAAAATACATTGGTTAATGGGAACAAAGTGCAGCTTGATTTAGTAGATGGCCCTTTTAAACATTTGAGGGGGTATTGGGAATTGACTGAATTATCGGAAGAAGCATGTAAAATTAGTTTACATTTAGAGTATGAATTTTCGAGCAAAGTGTTTGATTTAGCCTTTGGGAGAGTTTTTACAAGTTTAACTAATAATATGGTGCAAGCTTTCACTCAAAGAGCAAAAGAGGTTTATCATTCTAATGGTTGATAGCAAAATAACAGAGCAAGAAGTTGCTCAAAGTAAAATTCAAATAGAAGTTGTTTATGGCTTGCCAACTCGACAAGAGTTAATAACGATTATGGTTGAAGATGGCACTTTGTTAGAACAAGGTATTATTGAATCAGGTATATTAAATGCTTTTGAAGAAATAGACTTAAGCATAAACAAAGTCGGTATTTGGAATCGATCAGCAAAATTAACGGATACATTACGAGATTTGGATCGTATTGAAATATATCGTCCTTTAATCGCTGACCCTAAAGAAGTAAGAAAGAGGCGTGCTGAAAAAGCAAAAGATGAAGGGCGTGCGGATAAGGTTACTGGTGGTCGTTTAGATCCTCGTAGAAGTAAAGCTAGTTAGAATATTACCACTGATTTTAGTATAAAAAAAAACGGCCAAAAAGCCGTTTTTTTATAGTGAGAAATTATTTTTATGCTTAATTCACCATAGGAACATAAAAATTATCACCTAAAACAAAGTCGCCTTCAGCACTCGTTAATAACTCTTCTTCAAAATGAAGTATGAATTTTTTCTTTACATTTAAATCTTCGCTTCTTCCTGATTTCAATAAGTAAACGTAGTGCCAAGTATCGTTGTTAAAAGCATCTTGAATCACAGCGCTGCCAAGTACAAATTTTACTTGTTCTTTGTTCATACCTATTTGTAGTTTGTCGATGTTCTTTTGTTCTAAAAAGTTTCCTTGAGGAAGATCAATGCGAAAAACCCAACTTGAGCAGGCAGAAAGAGATAGGGCAATAGTAATAGCTAAAATACGAAACAACATGATTTTTTCATTTATCCTAATAAGTGCGAATGGGGATAATAACTAAGCGCGAAGCCAGATACAAAACTATTTTCAATTTATTTTTAACCTGCAAGTAACTCTTGAGCATTAGCTAAGCTATTATCAGTAATTTTATTCCCCGCTAATAAGCGAGCAATTTCTTGGACTCTACCATTGTCACTTAGTTCCGTAACTTTTGTTTCTGTGAATTCTCCGTCAGTTAATTTACTTACGAATAACTGTTGATGGCCCTTACTAGCAACTTGTGGTAAATGAGTAACACATATTACTTGGGTGTTTTTTGCTAACTCTTGGAGCTTACTACCAACCATTGCGGCAGTTGGTCCACTTATTCCTACATCGACTTCATCAAATATTAGCGTAGGCGTAATTACTTTGTCTGCCAAAATAACCTGCATAGCTAAACTAATACGTGACAGTTCACCACCAGAAGCAACTTTGTTCATCGCTTCTAATTGTTGTCCAGGGTTTAGGCTAATTAGAAAGTTTATTTCATCAGAACCTAGCGGAGATAATGCTTCGGCTTCTATTTGATTGACAGATACTTCAAAAATCCCGTGTTCCATATTGAGTTCTTTCATACTGAGGCTAATTTTCTTACTTAATTTTTTAGCTGATTTAACTCTTGATGTTGATAATATTTTAGCAGTTTGTAAATAATGTACTTTTGCTTTTTCAATATCGATATACATAGTGTCAAGCCTTGAACCGTCTGAATTGATTAAGTTCAACGCTTGTTTAATTTCTAGATGGAGTGTCGGTAGATTTTCTGGTGCAACTTGATGCTTTTTAGCTAGTTGAATGGCTAGCGAGTATCTGTCTTCAATCATTTGATAAGCTTGTGGATCTAGTTCAAGTCTATCGTAGTAATGTTTTAATTCATCATTAGCATCTTCAATGCTTATAAGTGCTTCACCTAACGTTTTTGCAATTTCAGTTAAATTTGGATCCATGTGAACTAAGTCATTTAACTGTTCGCAATTATTTCTTAGACTGTCAGTAATATTAAAGTTTTCATTTTCAGATAAGGTCTGTAAGGCTTGCAAAGTACCGTTTAATAACGATTGACCATTACTATGACGTTTGTAGTCACTTTCAAGCGTTTCAAATTCATCCATCTGTAATGAGAATTCGTCTAATTCGTTTACTTGATATTGTAATAACTGAAGTTTTGCCTCTCGTTGGTCTTTACTTTCTTGTAACTTTTTCAATTCTGTTTTGAGGTTTCGCCACTGTTGGTAATAATATTGTACGTCGTCTAGTAAATGTTGATGATCAGAATACTCATCTAATATTTTTCGTTGTTGGGTCGCTTTAACAATTAATTGATGATCATGCTGCCCATGAATATTTATTAAAAATTGTGAAATATCTTTAAGTTGTGTGAGTGGGACTTGGCTTCCATTTATATAAGCTCTTGAACGGCCTTCTGCGGATATTACACGGCGTAAAATACACTCATGGTCTTGCTCTGTCTCATTTTCATCATTAAGTGAAAGGTCATTTATTTTGAGCCATTTTTGTGCTGAAGCATTGTTTGTGATATCAAACGTGGCTGCCAATTCAGCTTTTTTGCTATTTGGCCTCACAATATTTGTTAATGCTCTGTCACCTAAACATAAACCTAAGGCATCAATAGCAATTGATTTACCAGCACCAGTTTCTCCTGTGATGGTTGTCATACCTTTGCGCCAATCTATATCTAATGAACGGACAATCGCGAAGTTTTGAATGTTAAGTTGTAAAAGCATTAGCAAGCCAAATTACTGTGTAAGTATATAACTGTTAATTTATACAGTAATTTGTTTTTGTGCAAGTATTAGATTGAATAAAAATCCAACAGGTTGAATTTGTTGTAAATTAATAAAGTTTATTGCCCCAACTTAATTTACTGCGAAGTACGTTGAAGTAATCATGATCTAGGGGGTGAATCAACCTAAGTGTATTTTCACTTTTCCTTATGATGACTACATCGCCAGGCATAACGGCTAAAATTACGTGTCCATCACAACTGACTTGCAAATTTTCATAATTTTCATTGGCAAGTACCAATTTTATTTCACTGTTACCGTCTACGACTATTGGACGGCTTGTCAAAGTATGCGGGAACATAGGGACTAAGGATAATGCATTTAAATTGGGTGTTAATATAGGTCCGCCTGCAGACATAGAATAAGCCGTAGAGCCTGTAGGTGTAGAAACGATTAATCCATCAGAACGTTGGCTGAACATAAAGCTTCCATCAATGTAAACCTCAAATTCAATCATGCTGGCAACTTTCCCTGCATGAAGAACCGCTTCATTTACTGCACTGTTTGAGCTTTTCAATTTTCCATGTCGATAAACTTCGGCTTCTATAACAAATCGTTGTTCAGAGCGAGAATTTCCGAGGAGTATTTCTTTAAGAGGTTCGATTAACTCGTCAGGAGATAAATCAGTTAGAAAGCCTAAGTTACCTCTGTTCACGCCAATTACGCCAATATTGAAACAAGATAAAACACGGGCAGCACCTAGCATATAACCATCACCACCAACGACAATAGCAAGATCCGCTTTATCACCAATTTCAATTAAGGTATTTATAGCAAGTTTATCTATATTAATGGATGGTGCTACTGAGCTCTCAATCAACACTTTGTAGTCGTGATCTGTAAGAAATTGATATAGCGCAGTTATTGTTGCACTTGCGCCTTCGTGGTTTGGTTTGCCGATCAAACCTATTGTGTTATAAATTCTGCTCATATTCGCACTGCAAATTCTATGGATCTTAGGATTATAAACAGTTTCGCTGTATTTTAATGTCTTGTAAAGTTGACTTTTTTATAAATCATTTACTTTTATCCTTGAAACGTAGCAACAAATCCCCATAATTAGCGTTATCAGATTTATATAACCTTTATATTATTAACTATTTTATTAGTTTATTTTGGAGCTTTTCATGACTAATGAGTCAACAGAAAATAAGAACACACCTGAAGCATCAACAGAAGCTTTAACGCCTGAAGAAATTATGGCACAAGAAATTATTGATCAAGCTGAAGAGCAAGTTGAAGTTCAATTCGATGCAGCAGCTTTTAATATCAGTGTAGATCAAGAAAAAATTAATGAACTTGAGTTAGCGTTATCTGCAGCACAAACAACGGTATCTGATCAAAAAGATTCTGTTGTTCGCGCTAAAGCTGAAGTTGATAATATTCGTCGACGTAGTGCACAAGATGTAGATAAAGCACGTAAATTTGCTCTAGAAAAATTTGCGACTGAAATGTTAGTGTCGGTTGATAATTTAGAACGTGCTTTACAGAATGTTGATAAAGAAGATGAAAGCATTAAAGGCATTATTGAAGGTCTTGAATTAACACTTCAAGGTTTAATTGCTTCTTTAGAAAAGTTTGGCGTTAAAGGTGTTGATCCACAAGACCAACCTTTTAATCCTGAGTTTCATCAAGCAATGTCAATGCAAGTTGTTGAGGGTGTTGCACCTAATACTGTTATTGCTGTTATGCAAAAAGGCTATGAATTAAACGGCCGTTTAATACGCCCAGCGATGGTTATGGTTTCTAAAGCTGCTCCTACTCCTGCGGTTGACACTACAGCATAAAAAATAATATCAATAAAAGCGGTAAGAAGTTTATCTTAAAACTTCTTACCGCTTTTTTTTAGGGCTAAAAAAAATTTTATATTCAGGTCGTTTGACGTTTAATTGATGGAAACGGCTTATATATAGAAAAAAAGTTACATTTTTTTACTTTTTTTTTTCTAAATAGTTGAAAAGAATTTTCCTGCCCCCACTATTTGTTTCATCAACAGATTTATTAAAAATATATTTTAGTAAACTTTATTTTAATTAGTATTCGGAGATCCTCAAGATGGGCAAAATAATCGGTATTGACCTAGGGACAACAAACTCTTGTGTTGCTGTTCTAGATGGCGGCACAGCACGTGTAATTGAAAATGCAGAAGGCGATCGTACAACTCCTTCAATTATTGCATACACAGAAGAAGGCGAAACTTTAGTAGGTCAACCTGCTAAGCGTCAATCTGTTACAAACCCTACAAATACATTATACGCAATTAAGCGTTTAATTGGTCGTCGTTTTGAAGACGAAGAAGTTCAACGTGACATTAAAATAATGCCATTTGGTATTGTTAAAGCGGACAACGGTGATGCTTGGGTTACTACTCGTGACAAAAACGTAGCGCCTCCACAAGTTTCTGCTGAAGTTTTAGCGAAAATGAAAAAAACGGCTGAAGATTACTTAGGCGAAACAGTTACAGAAGCTGTAATTACTGTTCCTGCTTACTTTAATGATTCACAGCGTCAAGCAACTAAAGATGCTGGTCGTATTGCTGGTCTTGAAGTTAAACGTATTATCAATGAACCAACTGCTGCTGCACTTGCTTACGGTATGGACAAGCAAGAAGGTGACAAAGTTGTTGCTGTATACGATTTAGGTGGTGGTACATTTGATATCTCTATCATTGAAATTGACGAAGTTGAAGGCGAGCACACTTTTGAAGTACTTGCGACTAACGGTGACACTCACTTAGGTGGTGAAGATTTTGATAACCGTTTAATCAACTACCTAGTAGCTGAATTCAAGAAAGATCAAGGCATGGATTTAACAACTGATCCATTAGCTATGCAACGTTTGAAAGAAGCGGCTGAAAAAGCGAAATGTGAACTTTCTTCTGCACAACAAACTGATGTTAACTTACCTTACATCACTGCAGATGCAAGTGGCCCTAAGCACATGA
>CAJWBY010000185.1 GCA_913020705.1 uncultured Colwellia sp. | reverse complement strand
GTTGAGAAAAAAGATTATACGTCAATGATCAGCATGCAAATGATGAGTGACGTGCCTAAAGAACAGCAAATTTTGCTACAGGTAGAAAACACTGAACATTCTGCTTACAGTGAAATGATCGTAAAACGCAAGAAACGTGAGAATGCGTTTTTCTACAAAAAACCTCCACCGATATTAGATGTTTGTCAAACACCGGTAAAAACACGTTTTGCAAAAGTAATAAAATAACAAACGTATCTGAAGGAATGCCCCATGAACACTATTATGTTAAAGCTAGCATTAATAATAATGCTTACTGCTCAAAACATTTACAGCATCTGCAGACACACTTAAACCATTTACCAGTGATGGCTGTAGTTCGTTTCCTGACGGTACATTCAAACAAAAAACTCTTTGGCTCAGTTGTTGTCAGCAACATGATCTTGAATACTGGCAGGGTGGAACTTATCAAGAACGCTTGCAATCGGATCTTGCCTTAAAAACGTGTGTATCTAACGCTGGGGAGCCTCAAATAGCGGCTCTCATGCTCGCAGGAGTTAGAGTCGGTGGAACACCTTTTTTACCGACAAAATTTAGATGGGGATATGGTTGGTCTTATCCAAGATTTTACTCAAAACTAACAGAGTCCGAATTAAAACAAGTTAGCCTTCTTATCCCACTAAATTAAATCAAAACGATTTTTTTCTATTGTTCATATAACTGTTCGCTCATAACACAAAGCAAACCGGTACTGGTATCGGTTTAGCGCTATGTAATGAAATTGTGAGTAATCATGATGGACAATTACGTTTAATTAACCGTGAAAATGGTGGTTTATCTGTGAGTTTTGGTTTGAAGTTAACTGTGTAGCCTAAATTGAGTTTGCTATTACTTATACCAAATTTTAATGACATCAAAAACACGTTCACCTTCAGGTGTTTGTACAACCACTTCTTCGTCAACGCGTTTTCCAATTAATGCTCTTGCCATGGGCGCATCGACGCTGAGTTCACCTTTTTTTACATCCCATTCATCAGGACCTACAACGCGATAAGTCACTTCATGGTCGTCTTCGTTAATCAATGTGACCCAAGCACCAAAAAACACTTTGCCTTCTTGTTGAGGGTTAGGGTAAACAATGGTTAAATCTTCTGTCCGTTTAACTAAAAAGCGTACTCGTCGGTCTATTTCACGCAAGCGTCTCTTACCATAAATATATTCAGCATTTTCACTTCTATCGCCTTGTGCGGCAGCTTCAGAAACTGATTTAGTAATAAGTGGCCGCTCTTCCTTCCAAAGATATTTCAATTCTTTATCTAGGCGGTCCCAGCCTTCGCGGGTAATGTAATTACTTCGTTTCATATTTTTTAAACACGGGTTCGCAGAAAATTTATTGTGACAGCATTAAGCGGGAGTGACTATAAGAAATGAGAATTTTAAATACATCGTCGTTATTTACCATCCATGGCACCACAACATTGCCTACATGGACATAGGTACTTATGATTTGTCTGGAACAAAAATCATGACCGTTCATCCTGAACATAAAAGCCTTAACTTTCAGAAAAGTTAAGGCTTTTTGTATACAAGTTAAAAAATCAGTCTCTTATTACATAATTTCAGTTGAGATTAGATTTTGTAATCAACAACTTCATAACCTAATGCTTCAAGTTGTGGTTTTAATGTTTTAGCATCACCCACTACAACCATTATCATTTTAGCTAAATTCAAATGTTTTTTCGCTAGCGCATTAATTTCGTCAGTACTGATTGTTGCAACTATTTCAGCTCGCTCTTTAACAAAGCTTGGTGCTAAATCATGCTCTAATATCTGCGCTAAAAAGCCTAACTTTGCACGTGGCGTTTCATACTTTAATGCATCTTTTTGATTAATCGCATTACGCATAAAACTTAATTCTTCAGCCGTTATGCCTTTTTCGCGGTAGCCATTTATTTCGTTAACAAACTCAACAATTGACTTATCAGTAACATCAGCTCGCACTTCAGCATACGCGGTATAAGTGCCTGAAAACTTGTCTGCACTAAAACCAGAACCTGCACCGTAGGTATAACCTTTATCTTCACGAAGATTCAAGTTTATACGACTGTTAAAAGCACCACCCAAGGTAAAGTTCATTAGGTATGATTTGTAATATTCACCCATGATATCTTGTGTAATAGAACGCTTACCGATACGAATAGCGGATTGTGCTGCGCCCTCTTTATTAACTAAATAAATAACGCCGGCTTTTGTATCAGGCTCAGCAAGTGACAACACCAAGCTCTTACCTTTACCTTCCCATGTTGAAAAAACGTTTAGTGATTTTACCACCGCTTTTTCTTTAAGGTCTGACACAACAATTAGTTGGCTGTTAGCCGGTTTAACTTGCTGTTGATAGAAAGCTTTAACATCAGCTAAAGTGATGTTACTCAAGCTTTGTTCTGACCCTTGGCTTGAAGTAGCCGCAATATTATCAGCTTGTAATAATTCACGATAAGCTGTTGATGCTAAATAACCTGCATCTTTCTTACTATTGATTGCGCCTTGAATAGCATTGCTCTTGTTTCGTGCAAACTCTGCTTCAATAAACGCTGGCTTCATCAGTTTTTCATGAACAAGTGCCATTGTTGCATCAAGATTTTTAGTCAGTGTGCTCACGTTCACATTTAAGTATTGAGTACCTGCATAAATAGAAATTGAGCTACCTAATTTTTGTAGTTCATTACTCATTTCTTCTGCACTACGTTCTGTTGTAGATTCATTTAATGCACTAGCAAGTAAAGAAACAACACCTGCTTTTTCTTTATCTGAGTAGTAATGACCTGCAGGTATTTTTAATAATAATGAAGTTGTAGGCGTTTCAATACTTTGTGACCCTAAAACTTTAATGCCATTATCGAAAGTTTCCTGCCACATTTTTGGTACGGATACAGCTTTATTGGCTCCCGATTTTGGCATAATACTTCGGTCAAAATTATCTTTAGCTTTGCGAACGACAAGACTTTCTACTGAAGTTTTTGATGCTTCACCTTTACTATGTGGCGCTGGAGTAAAGTTGTCTTTAGCAGCAATTAAATCAAGCTTTCCTTTAGGTACAATACTCATGATCACACCGTGTTGATCTTTGATATACTTTTTAAAGACCCGCATAACGTCAGCTTTAGTGACATTAGCATAACGAGCAATATCTTGTTCGATATAGTTTGGATCACCTTTAAATGTTTGGTTTGCAGCAAGCGTACTCACTTTACCTGAAACACTTTGTAAACCAAAAATGAAGCTTGCTTCCATGCTGGCTTTAACTTTTGCTAAATCATCGTCTTGAACACCACGTTCTTCAAACTCAACTAAACTATCGCGAATAACTTTTTCAATATCAGCTAAGGTTTTTCCTGATGCTGGGTGCGGTAACGCTAATAAAGTAAAAGTACAGGCTAGTTCTGCACAAGGGTGTCCTACTGAAGCTTGAACGGCTAATTGATTTTTCACTAAGTTCTTATAAAGAAGTGACGTTTTACCACCACCTAATATACTTGATAAAACGTCAAGTGGTGCTTCATCAGCATGACGAACAGAAACCGTCGGGTAAGACATATAAACTAATGGCAGATGTACATTGTCTTCCATCGAGATATAACGGTCTTCTTCAATAGTGAATGTTGGCTTTTCAGGCATGCCAATTTCAGGACCACGTGGAATAGAACCAAAGTATTGTTCTACAAGCGCTAGCGTTGTTGTAACATCAATATCGCCACCTATGGTTAATGTTGCGTTATTCGGACCATACCATTTTAAGAAAAATGCCTTTAAATCATTAACATTTACACGATTTAAGTCATCCATAAAACCAATTACTGGCCATGAGTACGGATGCCCCGCTGGGTATAATGCTTCTGAAACACGTTCATTTAGACGACCATAGGGGCGATTATCAACACGCTGACCACGTTCATTTTTTACGGTTTCACGCTGAACTTCAAATTTTTCTTGTGTTACTGCGTCAACCAAAAAACCCATACGATCAGATTCTAACCACAACATTTTTTCGAGTTGATTCGCAGGAACTGTTTGGAAGTAATTTGTACGGTCACTATTAGTTGTACCGTTCATGGTACCGCCAGCTTCTGTCACTAATTTAAAATGTTGTTCATCAGCTACATTCTCAGATCCTTGGAACATCATGTGTTCGAAAAAATGAGCAAATCCTGATTTACCCAACTCTTCTCGGCCTGAACCAACATGGTAGGTCATATCAACATGCACTAATGGATCAGAAACATCTTGATGGAGAATGACGGTCAAACCATTGCTTAACGTATATTTTTGATAAGGAATAACGGTTTTACCGGCTTCTGCTTTTACTTGCTCTACAAAACTAACACCCGCTGGTAATGTAGCTTCTACCATGGTTGTTGCTGGGGTGGTTTGTTCACAAGCTGCTAAACAAGTTAATAGCAGTGGGATGCTCCATTTTTTCAATTTATGCTCCTTCGCGGATGTTATTATTTATAGGGTTCATTAGGTGTTCTAATACTTAAATCTAGCGTCTGTATTTAACCTAACAATATATTATTTGCTTCTGATCTTTACCAATGATATTTATCTTCAGTCACATTTTGTTACTTCTTTGTTAATAGCGTTTTACTTGTAAAAACCACCAAGTGATATCATAATGATATCACTTTCTATAGATAAACTTGAGAATACTATGATTACAGAAAAAGAAATCAAAGCCCCAAATGGCATAATGTTTATTTTTGTTTTACTCACAGCACAACTTAGTGCACTGGCCATGCTCATCAATAACATGATGAATGCGAATACCATCCTAATCATAATCAGCTTGCTTATCACTATTGCAATCTTTGTTGGTTGGTTCGGTTTTTTCATGGTTAATCCAAAGGAAGCCAGAGTGATGCAACTCTTTGGTAAATACGCCGGTACTGTTCATGACTCTGGTTTGCGTTGGGCTAACCCCTTCTACACTAAAATGCGGGTATCTTTACGCGTAAGAAATTTTGAAAGTAGTAAACTTAAGGTCAATGACAAAAATGGTAACCCTATAGAAATTGCTGCGGTTATTGTTTGGGAAGTTACAGATACTGCCGAAGCTGTTTTCCAAGTAGATGATTATGAAGATTTTGTTTCTATTCAAAGTGAATCTGCATTACGTAATTTAGCCACAAGTTATGCTTATGACCATCACGAAGACGATGATATATCTTTAAGAAGTGATCCTGCAAAAATATCTGAAGCTTTAAAAATTGAAGTTCAAGATAGATTAGAAAAAGCAGGTGTCACCGTTATTGAGTCTCGTATTAGTCATTTAGCCTACGCTCCAGAAATAGCAAATGCCATGCTAAAACGTCAACAGGCAATGGCGATTATAGCGGCACGAAGAACAATTGTTGAAGGTGCTGTAGGCATGGTTGAAATGGCGCTATCAAAATTAGAAGAATGTGGCATTGTAGAGCTTGATACAGAAAGAAAAGCAGCAATGGTCAGTAACTTATTAGTTGTTTTATGTAGTGACGAAGCGGCTCAACCCGTTGTAAATGCAGGAAGTTTGTACTAAACACTAAGTTGGTTATACTGTTAATTGAGGAATAAACATTGTGGCAAAAAAAGCATACCCTCTTCGTATTAATGAAGAAATATTGTCTGCTATGCAACGTTGGTCTGATGATGAATTACGCAGTTTAAACGCACAAATAGAGTACGTACTGCGTGATGCACTTCGAAAGTCAGGAAGAAGCAAACCTAAACCAATAGAGCCTATTATTGATCCTGAAAGCTAATAACCTTCAATATACTGAAATATAATTACATTCTTTAATTTCAGTATATCTCAGTAATTTTAGGCAAAAAAAAACCGGTGACAAAGTCATCGGTTTATAGCTATGAGGAAAGCTAGAATATACAAATTATTACAACAAGCGTTCGCTAAGGAACAACTGCATTATAGAGTAAGTATTCTACTTATGTAAAGCTAATTATGTAATTAAATTACATTTTGGTTATTATTTTCGCTAGAGCTGCCTTTTTATAAACTAACCCGGCGTTATTTCATAGTGATAACTGTAATTTAACGACATTTATTTTATACAGTATACATGAGTAGCCTTTATGCGGTGCTTTGCGAACTATGGATATACGGATATGCGACATAGAAAAGACACAAGAGTATTAAAGGCATGAATAAGCGTGTTTGTACGAAAGTTTTTACGATTGAAGTTGAAGGAACGATGAATGATATTCGGAGCGAAAAAGTTTTTGTGGGTTATAGACAAAAAAGGAACGACTAATGCCGTTCCTTTTATACTTAATGGCTAACTCATGAGACTAGCTTAACTGCTTACCTTAACTTAGTACCTTAACTGCTTAACTTAATTGAGTATTTTTAGCCTTAAATCGAGAGCTAGAGAAAGGGTATCTAGTTTTAAAATAACTATTAGTACATAAGCGTATAAAGCTTACGTCTATATTTAGTCGCTAATGGATCGCCATCTGGTAATGCTTTGAGTATATCTAGCAGCAATTGCTTACTTTCAGCGTCGCTGCCATCACTTTGAACGAGTCGAAATAAAATAGCTAAAGCTTCTTCATTTCTGTTCACCTGGCTATATTGTGCAGCAAGTTGTTGTTTCAACTCAACGTCGTCAGGAGATGCGGCCAATTTTTGTTCTAGCGCTGAAATTTCTGGCGAATCTGCCGCTTGAGAAGCGAGTTCTAATTTTGCCATAACTCCTTCATATTCGCTGTCTTGATCAACCATTTTAATCGTCGCTAAGAGTGTCTCAGCTTCTGTTAATTTCCCCGTGAGAATATAAACTTCTGCCAACACTAGCTTTATATCTGCGCGTTCAGCATCAAGTTGATACGCCTGAGAAATCAAAGCGAACGCATCATTTGCATTATTTTGTAGGAGCAATTCTTTAGCTTGAACGAGTAAATTGTCTTCTTCTTTAGGCAAATGTTTTAACAAAAACTCTTTAATGGTTTCGTCAGTTTGCGGCCCTGAAATACCGTCTATTGGCTGTCCTTCTTTAAGTACAACAGCAGTAGGTAAACCTTGAATACCAAATTGTTGCGCAATCGCTTGCTGCGTTTGACAATCGACCGTGCCCAATAAAATTGCCGCTTCATGCCCTGTTAAGGCCTGAATTAACTTATCTTTTAACTCGACACTCTCTGGCACTTGTTCAGCCCAAAAGTCGACAAGTACTAAGCGATTTTTCGATTCTTCCAAGACAACTTGTTGAAAATTTTCAGGAGTGATCGTTACAACATGACTATTCAAAATGGCTTCCGTCTATAAACTTACTTGATATGGTTAATAGTTTGGGGCAAATGCATTAAGAATCAAGACTGGTCAATTGATTTGCACAGACTTATTATTTTCTCGGCCATAAAAAAGCGTTTCAAATGAAACGCCTTTTTAGTATCTATAATTCTGCTTTCTTCGATTATGCGTAGATAAACCAAAGCAAACCAACACCTAGCACCAATCGATAGATTACAAACGGCATCATACCGACTTTGTTTACCAATATGAGGAAATAGTGAATACATGCGTAAGCACTGAAAAAAGCCAAAACGCTGCCTAGCCCTAATGTGTACCAATCAACGGCTTCTGCAGAAGTAATTAATTTGTAGGTGAGATAACCACCGGTCATGACAATAGCGGGAATCGATAATAAGAAGGAAAAACGTGCTGCATTGTCTTTTGACAAACCAAGCATCATGCCCAATGTCATTGTGATCCCAGAACGCGATGTTCCAGGAATTAGTGCAAGCGCCTGCGATAACCCAATAATCATCGCACCTTTAAAGCCTAGTTTTGTTTCTGTAACTTATGGTGCAGGCTCAGGTACACGTGATAGAACACATGATATTATTAAGCGTATTCAAAAAGATACCGCTTTGCTTGCTGCGCCGCATTTAACTTGTATAGATGCCACTCGTG
>CAJWBY010000184.1 GCA_913020705.1 uncultured Colwellia sp. | reverse complement strand
GTACCACCACACGATAAGCCTACAAAGAGGCCTTCTTCACTGGCAAGGCGTAATGCCCATTTTTTGGCTGCTTCGTCAGTGACGGGAAGGATCTGATCTGCAATGTCTCTACTTAATACATCAGGAATAAAGTCTGGCGTCCATCCTTGTATTTTATGGGGATGCCACTCTGAACCACTCAGCAAGGCAGCTTCAACTGGTTCTGCTGCTATTATTTTAATTTCTGGTCTTGCAAGTTTTAACATCTCACCGGTACCTGTTAAAGTCCCTCCTGTACCCCAACCTGAGACCCAATAATCTAAGCGACGACCTGCAAAGTCACTTAGTATTTCAGGGCCAGTTGTTTGACGATGGAAAGCAGGGTTGGCTGGATTTTCAAATTGACGCGCTAAGAACCAACCATGTTTTGTTGCTAGCTCTTCAGCCCTTTTCACCATACCGGTCCCACGTTCTGCCGCGGGTGTAAGAATTACTTTTGCACCCAATGCTCGCATAATTTTACGGCGCTCAACTGAGAAAGTTTCTACCATTGTGGCTACAAATGGATATCCTTTGGCAGCACATACCATAGCAAGGGCAATACCTGTATTTCCAGATGTGGCTTCAACGACTGTCTGGCCAGGCTTTAAAGTACCTTTTCTTTCTGCATCGTCAATGATGGCAAAGGCAAGTCGATCCTTTACTGAGGCCATAGGGTTAAAAGATTCCACCTTCACATACATTTGAACATGCTTGGGGGCAATATTATTAAGGCGCACTACAGGTGTATTGCCTATAGTATCGAGAACGCTGTTATAAATCATAATTAGCTCTTTAGGTGTGTAAGTTTAGATATTCTAACATTGAAGTAAAGCATGATCAGTTAGCAGATTATGTTAATGATAATAATGCTGACATGAGTTTATCGTCATCGTAATAGTTACTGCCCTTGTTGATGAGTTTTGTATCAATAAGAGTTATACCTAAATTAGCAATAAGGTCATAGGGAATTTCCCCTGGGTAGTTACCATTTTTACTATCAAGCAGTATGAAAGTAATGAACTCATGAGCACGTGATTCTCTCGCATCCTGTTGTAAGTACTGGATAAGTGTTTGCAGTGAATCCTGTAATGTCATACCGATCTGCTCAGGATCATCTCCCTGATTGGGCACATATACCTTTGGGCCTCCGCAATTAACAATAGCTTTGCCAACATCAGTGGGTAATAAATTAGCCAATAAACTACTAAAAAAACTACCTGGTGGATAACATATCAGATCAGCCTGCTCTATTAAGCTTCGATTTCTTTTACTTAGTATCGAGGTTATTGGTTCATAAACAGTTAATCCTCTAGATAATGAGAGTCTTTTTATGGGTGATTTGATAGCGGAAACTTCCTTACCAGTCATTAAGTGTTGACCAATAATTTGCTGCCCATCATCTAAGTCAGCAACAAGGTGGTAATCATCATTAGTAATAGGCCTTACAATACCTAATACATTCACAAGTTTTGTGAACAAAAATAAAATGGGTTCTAGTTGTTTATGATTATTTATATAACCACCAGTTATAATTAAATTACCAATACTTGCCCCCCTTAAGTCAAAATTATCGGGCATTGTTTCAACAAGATAACCGAGGTGGTTACAAATGAGCTGACGCATTGGGTTAGCGATCTTCTTAATTAATGGATCTTTACCACTGGCAATACTATTAAGATGCTCTTCGAGCGAATGTTGAGATTTATCATTGGGCAAACGGTAACTAAACAACTGATAAATTTCAGGGTGACCTAATAGTGTTTCGTCAGCAAGTGCGATTAGCCGACTACGTAAATCACCAATAGCTGGCATATTAAACGAACTTCGTAATTTTGCAGAACTACCACCAGAATCATATGGACTGACGAGATGTATTGAATTATGCGTGTAGTTTTTTAGTTTTTTAGAAAGTCCTGTAAGGGCTGAACCTCCACTGAAAAAGAGTATTCGAGGACCTAGTTCAGGATGCTTCTGGTATCGACTAATACGCAGTACATCAGGAATTTCAGCCGTGCGTGAGACAGTAATTTTGGTCATCATTGTTACTCTTTAAACACGATCAATCTGACCGAGTGTGGATATGCTTTGACCTAAGTATAACGAGAGCAGGAAGAATATAAAACAGTAGTTAATGTAATAAATTTCTATGATTGCCGGACTGTCATCACTGGCAAGATAATATAATTAGATGTTTTAAATGGAATAAGCTAACTACTTGTAAAGCTATACAAACCATTTACTGCTAAATAATAGAGAAAAATTTAAATTTATTATGTTTGATTAGCACATGTCATTAAAAGATCCATCATTAGATCTGAAGAGCCTAGGTGAGAAGCAATTTTTATATCAATATTTGGGTACTGTTGCTTGGTGTCATTAACAATATTCGGAATATCTTCAACCACATGACGACCTGAGTTTAGAAAATAAGGTAAAACTATGATCGATGTTGCACCGTCATCAACACAGCGCCTTATACCGTCGGGGATTAGCGTTTCAGCAAGTTCTAAAAAAGCTGAATGAACAATTGGGTATTGCGCTGCACAATTATTTTTTAAGTTTTCTGCCAGCAAAACTACTTCATCATTTGACTGCTTTCGGCGGCTACCATGAGCAACCAGTAATAATCCCTTCATTTATAACCCTAACTAAAATATTATAGGACTGTATTTGCCCGTCTGGTATCTATCTTACCTTATACAAACACTAAAGTATTAGCGGAATACATTTATCTTACTTGTTAATTAGCAATTTATGGCAGATTCAAATAATATCGACAGCGTTAGGCTTTACTACTAAATGAGTGGCGGCGACGATCAGAAGACGTTCTTCTTTCAATCGGTTCTTCAGGTTGATCCGCGCGTCTGCGTGTTGGCGCAAAACGACGTTCTCGTTGATGTGCAGTCTTATCTTCATCAGAAATAGGATTAAAGCGAATGACGCTTTTAGGAGTGCTTGCCGTTAAAGTAGTAGCTTTATAATCTTTTAAAGTCTCAATCATCAATAATCTCCATCGTATAAGCTTTAATTGGGTAGCGGCACAAAATTTAATAACTTTAATTACAACAACCACTTAATTAGTCCCATTGTAAAATTTCCAGACTATATATTAAGTGTTCATTACACGAAAAAGCTATAATTCTGAAACTATTAATAATGGAAAAGACAGTGAAATTAGCCCTAATCTCTTTATCGTTATGTTTATTAACAGCTCAATCTATTGCTCAGAGTGACCGGGGTTTAGCCAAAACGATTGCCAAAGATCTGCACATGGATCAGCAACAAGTGTTTCAAGTTATTAAATCTTTTAAAAAAGAAGTTATAAAATCTTTACGAGAAGATGATGTTGTTAGATTGCAAGGTCTCGGACAGTTTTATGTAGAAAAGCAACCGGCCAGACTGGGAAACCCAAGAACGGGTGAAATGGAAGCAATGCCCGCCAAGAAGTGCCTGCGCTTTAAGCCTTCTAAAGTAGGTAATCAAAGTTTGAATAACCTTGATAAAATAAAAGAGTAAATATTAAGTTAAAGTAAGTTAGGATTTTGTCGATATCTAGCTTGCAACTTAGCATCTAAATTTAAAGGATAATAAAGATGAATATAGCGCATGTTTCAACGAGTATGGCTAATCAACGTACAGATGCCGCACTTGAAGTCGCAGTGGTAAAATTAGCGAATGATAATATTAAGGCACAAGGGCAAGCAGCGGTTCAGTTGATTCAATCTGTTCCTCAACCTCAGGCTAATGTTGGTAATAATATTAATGTAAAAGCATGATCCTTTTTATTTCATCTTCAATCTAGCACATAAAAAGTACGTAAATTACCCTGCTGTCCTTTAAACACACAATCTGAGTTTAAACAGAGCGAATTAGATATAATTATGCCTATGAAGATATTGGCGATTAAAATTCAGACACTACTGTGATCACATCACATCGAAGTAAAAACCCCCTAAATAAATCTAGTAGTAAAGGCCTGCATTCGAGGAATATTCATCGGGATGGCTATGACTTTCTTGCCCTCGTAAAATGTTATTCGGCACTTAGACCTTACGTGAAAACAAATGAGCATGGCAAATTGTCTATAGATTTTGCAGAACCATTTGCTGTAAAAGCTCTCAATGCAGCTTTATTAAAACATCATTACGACATTCGCCATTGGGATATTCCAGAAGCTGCGCTTTGCCCGCCGATCCCGGGCAGGGTTGACTACATTCATTACATTGCTGAATTACTGAACATTGGCGAACCTAGTGTGAACCTAGTTAATGAGCCGTCAAAAATAAAGCTATTAGATATAGGCACAGGCGCCAATGGAATTTATTCGTTATTGGCTGCTCAGATATATGGTTGGCAAAGTGTTGCGAGTGATATTAATTCACTCTCGCTTGAGAATGTATCTTCGATTATAGCCAATAATCCTCAGCTAAAAGGTCGCATCACACTGCGAAGCCAACGCGATAAAAATCATATCTTTGACGGCATTATACAAGAAGGTGAGTTTTTTGACGTTAGTGTCTGCAATCCGCCATTTCATGACTCTCTAGAAGAAGCCCTCAAAGGCAGCCAGCGTAAAGTCGATAATCTAGCTCGCAATCGAGGCGAGCAATTAAGCACTAAGCATAATAAATCAAAACCGAGCTTAAACTTTGGAGGTATAGGCGCAGAGTTATGGTGTAAAGGCGGCGAGCACCTGTTTCTTAAAAAAATGTTCAAAGAAAGTAAAACTTTTTCGACGCAATGCCGTTGGTTTACCAGCTTGGTATCCAAATTTGAAAATGTAAAACCTGCAATTAAGTTACTTCGTAAACTAGGCACTACTGAGGTTCGTGAAATAGAAATGGTGCAGGGTAATAAAGTTACACGAATAGTGGCGTGGACTTTTTCAAATCAGGTGAACTGATCCCTTAAGCTATTTTTATTAATTGCCTTGAATTTATTGCGTATCTGTTCGATACGTTTTCGGTTAACACCAAAATCTGAATGGCCAACTCTTGAAGCTGATCGAATATGTATGGTTATTTCTTTTGATGTTGTAGTAGTAGGGAAATAAAACTCTACATCATCAACAAAGCGAAATACAATTGAAGTAAACTCAGCCCTAATATAATTATCTTCAGTCATAACGATCTTTGATCTTTTAAATTCATTAAGAATTCTTAAGGTATGCTTTTTAATATCCAATGCGCTAGCGTTGCTAAGGAGAGGCTCGATATAATGTTTTTCATCTTTTATCTGACTATTAATACAATTTGGTGTTGCAGAACATTCGGTTAGTTGGCCATTTTCAATACCCAATTTAGGTGCTACTGATGTACATCCTGTTAAAAGCAGTAAATGTGTAAGAAGAAACCGAACTTGTTTATTCATTGCTCATGTTCCTTAATATTATAACGTTCTAGCTAAAGGCTAGCAGGGCAGCAACAGAGACAATAGAGGCCATGCTTATTGCAGTATCAAGCTAGCTAGCATCTTGGTTTGCATACCTCAATAAATTTGTAAATATTTTTTGTTTAGCCTAAAGAAGGTATAAGACACTGTTAGCGCTTACATAATATGTTTATTACTATACAGACCAAACCGAAAAAACACACTCGATAAGTTGACAATACCGCGTGCTATAAATGGGCCTGTTATATTATTTAATTACACCACAAACTAAGCGCGCACCTCCGCCTCCTAACGCTTTTGGATGATCGGAATGATTATCGCTACCAGCATGTATCATTAACGCACGACCAGATAGATCAGACAGTTTAACTCGAGGCGCTAATACTGGTTGTACGGCATCACCAGTCATATCTACATAAAGCGGTGGTAAATCACCTAGATGATTATTATTAGACCAGGAAAAACCATGTTGAGCGGTTTTCATTGGATCATAGTGACTTCCAGCTGCTCCGCCTGCAATGTTTTTCCCATTTTTTTCTGCCGTATCACATGAGCTATTTTCGTGAATATGAAAACCATGTAAACCTTGCGGTAATCCTGATACATTGGGTGTAAAAACAACACCATATTTATTTTGTTCAGCTAATATAGAGCCAACATTCTTACCAGAGTCTAAGTTTATCATCTCAATTGAAATATTAGACGCACTCACTCCAGCGGAGGCTAAAAATAAAGTGGAAAGTAGAAGTTTATTTATCATGAAATTATCCTCAATTTAAATTTATGAACATTTAGAAAGCTACTCATCAATCGATTTTATCGACTGAAGTGTTTAGTCGTGCACTAAAGTAGTTTACCTTACTAGTCTCATAAGTAAAATTATAACTTACCTAATAACTTGGATCATGGTCAGTCAACTTAACGTGAGTGTGCTAAGTTACAAGTTACGTTGCTACCGTCTTTATCCGGACGAATTTTGTACAATATTGAATAATTGGGGCCAGAGTGTAATTAAATGATGCACTAAGGTTTTTAGAAAATTAGGCTATATCAATGGCAAGGCCTGCGCGCGTTTCTCCTATAGGTGTACCTCAGCATATTATCCAAAGGGACAATAATCGACAAATATGTTTTGGCTCAGAAGAGGGTATGAAAGCCTACTTAAATTAGTTAAAAGACTTTTCAGTTAAGTATGACGTCTGTATACATGCTTGGGTGTTGTTGACTAATCATATTCATTTAGTTTGTACACCCAATAAAGAATTATCCATTAGCAAAATGATGCAATCATTGGGTAGAATGTACTTTGGGTATTACAATTACACCTATGGCAGAGCAGGCACCCTATGTGGGGCTAGGTTTAAATCATGCCTAGTTCAAAGCGAACAATACTTATTAACTGTTCAGCGCTATATAGAGCTAAACCCTGTAAGAGCTGATATGGTGGAAGAACCAAGCCAATATAGCTGGTCAAGCGATAACTGCCATGCTTTAGGGGGGGGGAAAGTGATCTACACATGCCGCATGCACACTATCTGTCATTGGCAGCAACCGAAGAACAAAGGCAAGAAAGCTATAGAGAGCTGTTTAAATCACGTATAAACGGTAATATTATTGCAGCGGCGATACGAAGTAGCATTAACAAAGGGCAGGCGTTAGGTAATGAGCACTTTGCTAATGGTATAGAACAGTTAACAAAACAAAGGGTATTAGCAAGAAAAACAGGCAGGCCAAAAAGAGAGATAAAGCATGATATGGCAATAAATAACACTCGGGCTCTAATTATTTCTGTCTAATCACAAGTCATGGGAGCGCGTTTAGTTGAGTGGGCGATATTAAATAAGTGCCCACTCAAGTGGCTTCATAGAACCAGTTCATACCAGTTGTGCTAAATTAATACGCTCCCATATCCTTTAAGAATGCCTTGTTAACCCTAACACCTATATCAAATTTACAACCTAATAAACCGACCCAAACAGTATATATGTCTACGTTCAGCGGTGTTTTACCTGCTTTGGTATAGCGGCATTGCTGAAGTTCAGCCCAGCCGGTATCGTCATCTAGTGAATGGGCACTTGTAAGAACCCATTTACCACCAGGATCTGCAAAGGCAACCGTGCTAAACGCCGCCGAAACGAGAAGCGCAGCGCAAAATATTATTTTTTTCATAAAACTCTCCAAATTGATTTTTAGTTAACGAAGTAGATGCATTTGTGTTGTTCAATGACTATTAAAAGGATATATAGTCCTTATGTCAACAGCTTTTTTCCTGAAAGCTTCAAGATTAATTTTACAGAAATTTAATGAGCGCAAACATCTTAAAAATTTTCACAGAAGTTGGCTTAGCTGAGACAACAATAATGACTAATCACAATAATATCGTGAATATTTATTAATGGCTTTTGTTTAAAGGTTAAAAAATTCATAAAGCAATTCGCGAAATAAAAACGACAACTTACTAGGTAAAGGGTATTGCTCCTGAGGGATCCCCACGAAACTTCAACTCAGACATAAAGGTGAGCCTGACTAAATTCAGCCAATTTTAGCAGAGCC
>CAJWBY010000183.1 GCA_913020705.1 uncultured Colwellia sp. | reverse complement strand
CATTTTTGGGTTGTGATTATATAAGTCCATCATGCGCTTTTAATACCATAAGAAAAATAATAAATGAAAAATAAACCCCAACTCAGTTTTTGGCAAATATGGAATGTTAGCTTCGGCTTTCTAGGTGTTCAGTTTGGCTTTGCATTACAAAATGCAAACGTCAGTCGTATACTTTCAGATTTAGGTGCAGACCTCCACTCTTTATCTTTATTTTGGTTAGTTGCCCCTATAATGGGTTTACTTATTCAACCGATAGTCGGTGCAGCTTCTGATAAAACATGGAATAAATTCGGTCGTCGTAATCCTTATATTTTAATTGGCGCAATATCAGCTACTGTTGGTATGTTGTTAATGCCAAATGCACCACTATTTGTTTCCATTATCACACCAATGCTTTTTGGTGCATTTATGCTTGCAGTAATGGATGCTTCTTTTAATATCGCCTTTCAACCATTTAGAGCATTAGTGTCAGATATGGTACCTGATAACCAAATGGCTAAGGGTTATTCTATTCAATCATTTTTGATTAATATCGGCGCTGTTATTGGCTCTATACTACCTTTTGTATTAACCAATGTAGTTGGCTTAGAGAATACTACGCAACAAGGTAGTATTGCGCCGTCGGTTGTTTGGGCATTTTATATCGGTGCAACCGTATTATTAGGATCTGTCTTATGGACCGTATTTAAAACTAAAGAATATTCGCCCAAAGAATATTATGAGTTTAAAGGAATGGACTCAGAAGAAATTGCAAAAGAACAAGCGATTAAAAAATCATTAATTGAAAAGTTAACTGAATTCGTAGGGTTAATGAAAACAATGCCTGTTGTTATGAAACGTTTAGCACTAGTGCAGTTTTTCTCATGGTTCTCTTTATTTATTATGTGGGTCTATACTATGCCAGCGATTGCTCAACAGGTTTGGGGCATTGATGCAAAATGGTTTGACCCGAGTTATATTACCTCTGTTGGTGGCGTTCCCCATGACATTGCAGCTGCAAAAGGCGCTGCAGGTGATTGGGTCGGTATTTTATTTGCTGCTTATTCTTTATTTGCCGCATTCTTCTCTATAGTTCTTGCAAAACTTGCTAATACTTTTGGTCGAAAAACTATTTACTCGTTATCTTTACTTGCTGGTGGTTTGGGATTTTTGAGCTTTATGCTTATTCAAAACTCAGAACCTACTTTAGTAAACTTGCTTATTACTGAGATCACCGTGCCACAAGGAGCTGTTACCTTATTTATTCCAATGATGGGTGTGGGTATTGCTTGGGCTGCAATTTTAGCAATGCCGTATACAATTCTTGCTGGTGCATTACCTGCCAATAAAACAGGTATTTATCTAGGTATTTTTAACTTTACCATTGCGGCGCCACAAATTGTTTCGGGTATTTTCACAGGATGGATATTAAGTTCCGTTTTTGATAATCAAGCAATAAACATTATAATGTTGGCGGGTATATCAATGGTGCTTGGTGCAATTTCAGTATATTTTATCAAAGAAAAAAGCGAGTAGTATCTACTCGCTTTTTTGCTGATATTTATTGATGTATTTTGATATTAGTCATGTAGGTTAGGTAAGACCCTAAAGTATGATAGGGAATAACTAACCTACAATATGAGTCACTAGAATATTCGAATTAACTTCCGCAAGACTGACGAACAACTAATTTAGTTGGCATCAATTCCGTTTTAGCTTCTTCCCCATTAACTAACGCTAAGAGTTTTTCTACTAATAACTCCCCTGCTAACATCGTATCTTGTCTAGCAGTTGTTAATGCTGGAAATGTAAAGCTAGCAACAGGAATATCATCAAAACCAAAAACGGCCACCTGCTCTGGAACGTTAATACCATTTTCTTGTAAAGCTCTCATGGCACCAACAGCAATTAAATCACTCGCAGCCATAATAGCATCAAATTTCTCACCATTTTTAATGAGTTGTAATGCTGCGTCATGACCAGATTCTTCTGTAGAAATAGCATCAAACTGAAGGTTTTCATTAATAATAAGATTATTATCTGATTGCGCTTTGCAATGGCCTGAATAACGATCTAAGAATTCAGGTGAGCCACTCGTTACGCCACCTAAAAAAGCAAAGTTTTTTCGGTTGTTTTTAATTACATGCTCAGTAAGTTGATAACCTCCTTGAAAATTATCACACCCTACAGAAACAACAGGGAGTTCTCTTACTTCAGCTCCCCAACGAACAAAATGCGTTTCTTGTTCTATTAACTGAATGAGCTTTTCTTCGTAGTCAGTGTAGTCTCCGTAACCCAACAATATAATGCCATCGGCTTTGCGTGTATCTTCGAAATCAGCATGCCAGTCGTGGCTCATTTGTTGAAAAGATACCAGTAAATCATAGCCTTTATTACCACAAGCTCGTG
The DNA here is from genome assembly GCA_913020705.1 of uncultured Colwellia sp. Next base: position 5,613 of record CAJWBY010000183.1, on the reverse strand, counting down.
TGATACTTCCTAGCATTGACATAAAAAATGGATTTATTAAAGAGTCATCGTTTGTCGGATCTTCAAATAAAAGTAAAGCAATAGTACCGCTTCGCTGAGTTCGTAAACTACTCGCATTTTTATCTACTTTATAATTAAGTTCTTTAGCAATAGCTTGAACTCGTAGTCGCGTTTCTTCATTAACTAAGGGGCTATTTCGCAATGCTCTAGATACAGTTGACTGGGAAACTCCTGCACGATAGGCAATATCAAAAGAGGTATTCTTTGCTTTTCCCATTAAATAACCAACAACTTATAAGATATATAGTGTCTAAATACTAACTTAGCACCCTAGCCTTGTATACCTTATTAATCGTAAATTAAATAAATATCAAAAACTAAAATTAGCCATTGAGCAGTATTTTAGACATTTCATTTCTTAAGCATGCTTTAACTCACCGACCAGAATAAATAAATCTCAAATTACATACGTATGCATGCGAAATATGGAGTAAATCCGGCATGCATACGTATGTAGTTTATTGCCCTAATTTCTAACATCGGCATAATTTAATCATCACGTTATTTATTGTGGAGAGAATTAGTTCAACTCATGAAAATAAAAAATAAGGATGAATAAGTCCTCATAAACACCACAGATTTTAAATAGACAGGAAATAGATCAAAAAACGTAAGTAGCAATAAAAACGATTTTTTGATGATAAAAATTTATTATGATAACTAAAACTAAAAAAAATAATGCTGCAGATATTACTACAGCAGATTTAAAGCAACGCATTCAACATCACTTAAAAAACACGTTAGGTGATCGCCTTATTTCTCAAACGACTAACGAAAATACGCAACAAAACAAGCAAGCTTATTGGCAGGCAACATCGCTTGCCCTCAACGAAATTATTGTAGAGAAGCTTCAAGCAACGAAAGTTAATCAAGCAAAGTCTAAAAGTAAAAGTATCAACTACCTATCTCTTGAATATTTGATGGGACGTTTACTTTCAAATAATTTACATAATTTAGATTTATATAAAAACACAGAAAAAGCGCTTAAGTCATTAGGTTTTGATTTAGCTGACTTATGTGAAGAAGGTGCTGATTTAGCGCTAGGTAATGGTGGATTAGGCCGTTTAGCTGCATGTTTCCTTGATTCATTAGCAACCCTTGACTACAACGCTATGGGTTACGGTATTCATTACCAACATGGTTTATTCAAGCAAAACTTTAAAGATGGGCATCAAATTGAACAACCTGACATGTGGCGCGAATTTGGCAGCCCATGGGAAATTTGTCGTCCTGAATCTACGCAACTTATTCCTGTTTATGGTTATGTTGAGCAACAAGCACAACCAGATGGAAGTTTAACGTCTGTATGGCGTGCAAGTAAAATGCTCAAAGGTGTACCTTGGGATATTCCAATTGTGGGATATAACTCTGCTACGGTGAATGCTTTGCGTTTATGGGAATGTCGTGCTGATTCAGCTTTTGACTGGGATAAGCTCAATGAAGGTGGCTATTTACACGCCCATACAGACCAAGTAAATGCAGAAACCGTTTCTAAAGTGCTTTACCCCAATGACGACCATGACGAAGGTAAAGAATTACGTTTTATTCAACAATACTTTTTCTGTGCCTGTTCGGTTAAAGATATCATCAGTCGTTTTGAATTGCAGTATGGTAAACTTAGCACGCAAAATAGTGCTAAATTCGCCGATAAAGTTGCCATTCAGCTAAATGACACACATCCAACGATTGCGATTTTAGAATTAATGCGTGTGTTACTTGATGAATATGATTTTTCATGGAAAAAAGCATGGGAATTGGCGCGTAAAGTATTTTCATATACCAACCATACCCTATTACCTGAAGCTTTAGAAAAATGGTCAGTTTCATTATTTGAACGTGTTCTTCCTCGTCATTTAACGATTTTATATCGAATCAATGAAGCATTTCTTAATGATGAAGTAAATGCTCTGTGGCCAAACAACGAACAAATGCGAACTCGTCTTTCTATTATCGAAGAAGGTGAGCAACGTAAGGTTCGTATGGCACATTTATGTGTAATTACTGCACATAAAGTTAACGGTGTTGCTCAAATTCATTCTGATTTAGTAAAACAAGATTTGTTTCCAGAGTTTAATCAACTTTGGCCAGAAAAATTAACGAACGTAACCAATGGTATTACGCCTAGACGTTGGTTGAAGTCATGTAATCCATTACTTTCTGAACTACTTACAAAACACATTGACGACGATTGGGCTAAAAATTTAAACAGCTTAACGTCTTTATCAGCATTAGCTGACAATGCCAGTTTTCAAAAGAAATTCATGTCAATTAAGCTCAAAAATAAAATTGCGCTTACTGCTGAAATAAAGACGTTAACAGGAATCACAGTAAGCCCTGACGCGATTTTTGATGTGCAAATAAAACGTCTTCATGAATACAAACGTCAGCACCTGAATTTATTGCACATATTAGCGCTCTACCGTCGTTTACTCGCAGATCCTGAATTAGATATGCAACCTCGAGTCTTTATTTTTGGCGCTAAAGCAGCGCCAGGTTACAAATTAGCAAAAGATATTATTTACGCCACCAATAAAATTGCTGAGAAAATTAATAACGACACACGCATACAAGACAAACTAAAAGTTGTGTTCTTACCAAATTATCGTGTGAGTCTAGCTGAAAAAATAATTCCTGCTGCTGATGTTTCAGAACAAATATCTACTGCAGGTAAGGAAGCTTCAGGTACGGGTAATATGAAACTTGCACTCAACGGTGCTGTCACTATTGGCACATTAGATGGCGCAAACATTGAAATTGCTGAAGAAGTAGGTAACGACAATATATTCATATTTGGCCTAACGGTTGATGAAGTTAAAACCTTAGATAATGAAGGTTATAACCCATACAAGTATTACGAAAATAACCACGAAATTAAAGCCTGTTTAGATTGGTTAGATACTGACTACTTTACGCCCGGCAATGCAGGTGAATTATCTTCTATTAAGCAGAGTTTCTTAGAAGGTGGCGATCCTTACAAAGTACTAGCTGACTTTCAAAGCTACAGCGAAGCTCATCATGCATTAGGTATTGCTTACCAAGATAGTAAACGTTGGGCAAAAATGGCCATTCTTAATACAGCCTTGATGGGTAAGTTCAACTCTGACCGTTCTATTGAAGACTATGTAAAAAACATTTGGTTTTTAACGCCAAGTGTTTAATTACTAATTTTAAGCGTTAATTAAGAAGAGTACTGAGGAAAATATATGAGTTTATCTGTGAACGACATCCACACTTTGGTCAATGCTTACCACACTGCACCTAACCAGATTTTAGGGTTAAATGCTGACCAAACTAATGGACGTTTACGGATAACTTGTTATTTTCCTCATATTAATAATATTGAGTCTGTTGAAATTCTTGCCTTGTTACCGAGTAAAATAGCATCTAAATTCGGTAACAAAGAAAGCGCTAAATCTTTAGGTAAATTACTGAAGGTTCATGAAAGTGGACTTTACTCTCTAAAGTTACGTCGTAAAAACTCCTTCGATTATCGACTTAGAGTTATCACCACAGAAAAAACTTTATTAATTGACGACCCATATTTTTTCTCAGCGACATTAAGCGAGCTTGATATTTACTTGCTTAACGAAGGTAATCATCAAAAGCCTTATGAAAAACTTGGTGCTCATCAACAAATAAAATCACTTAATGGTCAAGACGTTCATGGTGTTTCATTTGCCGTTTGGGCGCCTAATGCCAGCCACATTTCTTTGATTGGCGACTTCAATCGTTGGGATGAACGAAGCCACCCTATGCAAAATATCGCATGTAACAACGCTGCAAGTGGTTATTGGAATATCTTTATTCCAAATGCAGTTGCTGGTCAACAATATAAATTCGCCACCAAAGATAAAAACGGTACCGCGTTACCATTCAAAGCAGACCCTTATGGCAACCAATCCCAATACAGACCTGACACAGCGTCAATTATTGGAGCGATAGACAACTTTACGTGGAAAGACCAAAACTGGTTAGCCGAACGTGAAAAACGTAACAGTAGAAACGCCCCAATATCTATCTATGAAGTACATTTAGGCTCTTGGCGTCGTAGTAAAAACAATGAATTCTTAAACTACCGAGAGATAGCCGATCAGTTGATCCCTTATACATTAGAAATGGGGTTCACGCATTTACAACTCATGCCTGTAAGTGAATTTCCTTTCGATGGTTCATGGGGATATCAACCCGTAGGATTATTTGCGCCTACCGCACGTTTCGGTAATGAAGCAGACTTTCAATATTTTGTTGATGCATGTCATCAAGCCAATTTAGGTTTACTTATTGATTGGGTACCGGGTCATTTTCCAAGTGACGAACACGGTTTAGCGACATTCGATGGAACGCACCTTTTTGAACATGAAGATCCTAGACAAGGGTTTCATCCAGATTGGAACACACTCATTTATAATTATGGTCGTGTTGAAGTCGCCAATTTTTTACGCGCAAGTGCCCTGCACTGGTTAGACAAATATCATGTTGATGGAATTCGTGTTGACGCTGTTGCATCAATGCTTTATCTCGATTACAGCCGTAAAGAAAACGAATGGATCCCAAATATACACGGTGGACGAGAAAACTTAGAAGCGGTCGCTTTTTTGAAACGTTTTAACGAAGAGTTATACCAACAACATCCAGGAGCATTCTCTGTTGCTGAAGAATCAACTTCATGGCCTGGTGTATCTCGCCCAACACATGATGGCGGCTTAGGTTTTGGTTATAAGTGGAACATGGGCTGGATGAACGATAGCTTGAAATATATGCAACGCGAATCGGTTCATCGTTCACATCATCATGACGAACTTAGTTTTAGTCTCGTTTATGCTTTCGATGAAAATTTTATTCTCCCATTAAGTCATGACGAAGTTGTTCACGGTAAAGGCTCTATTTTACAAAAAATGCCTGGTGATGCTTGGCAGCAGTTTGCCAATATACGTGCTTATTACAGCTTTATGTGGGCACACCCTGGTAAAAAACTTCTCTTTATGGGCTGTGAGTTTGCTCAAGGGAAAGAATGGGATCATGATAACCAACTTGATTGGCATCAGCTTGATATTCATTGGCACAGCGGTGTACAAAAGCTCATCAAAGATTTAAATAAAGTCTACTGTAATACGCCAGCTTTATATGAAAAAGACTGTGAATCTGATGGTTTTAGCTGGTTAGATCATCAAAACCGAGAACAATCAATTTATAGTTTTATTCGTTTTGGCAATAATGCACAAAAAGACGTAGTGGTCATCGTATGTAACTTCACCTCTGAAACACATCAACACTTTAAGCTAGGTGTGCCAACCGCTGGTGAATATATAGAGCTACTAAACTCTGACGCTGAAATTTACGGAGGTAGTAATACGTTAAATAATGGACAGTTACAAAGTGTCGAAACACCTTGGCAAGGTCAACAGCAGTATATAGAAATTACAGTGCCACCCTTAGCTACAGCCATGTTTATGCTCAAAAATTCAAGTAAAACACTTGAGAATAAACAATGACGCTAAGCTCATTAACAAGGGTAAATAATGTTACCTCTGGCCGTTCATATCCTATGGGAGC
>CAJWBY010000182.1 GCA_913020705.1 uncultured Colwellia sp. | reverse complement strand
GTGCTCATAATTAAATTCTAGTGTTCTGAGTATATTGTTAATAATCAGTACGCCAATTACTATTCGAAAGTCAGATGAACAACAAATTTATTGAGAACCAATTTTTGAATGATCCAACAATTGTTGTAATAATGCATAAACTTCCTGAAGATTAACGGGTTTACCTAAACAATGGTCAAAACCTGTTTGTTTATATTTTTCGATATCGTGTGCCATAACATTTGCAGTTAACGCTATAATTGGAATACCTGGATGGAGATCTTTAATAATTTCACAGGCCTGAATTCCATCCATATTTGGCATTTGAATATCCATAAATATGACATCAGGTAATAACGTTGCAACCTCGTCTACCGCTTTTACTCCGTCACTGGCAATACGAATTGTTGCTTTAGTCGGTTTAACAATCGCATTGAAAACTTTTTGGTTTATTCTATTGTCTTCAGCTAAAAGAATATTAAGTCCTTCAGCATTTGGCGCTTTAATTTCTGTAAGTTGAGAATCCTCATTACTGGTCACCTCAGTTTTCTTTAATGGTAATGTCACAGTAAAAGTAGAACCTATATTCTCCTTACTGGTAACAACGATTTCTCCTCCCATTAAGTTCGCTAATTGTTTAGAAATAGACAAACCTAATCCTGTGCCGCCAAAGTTACGCGTTGTAGTTGCGTCGGCTTGTTCAAAGCGATTAAAGAGCTTTTTAATTTGTGATTTAGATATGCCGATTCCGGTGTCTGTTATCTCAACGATTAATGATTCATTTTGTTCCCTAAGAGAAATATTCACTTCACCTTTAAGGGTAAATTTAATTGCATTAGACATTAAGTTTAAAACTATTTGTCTTAACCTTACTGGGTCTACTAACCAATAAGTATGAAAGTCTTCTTTTATATTTAGCGCTAAACCAATATTCTTTTGCTCAGACAGAAAGCTAAGCTCGGATACTATCGATTTAGTTAAGGTTGTTATGTTAGTTGGTAAAGACTCTAAACTAATGTTATTTGATTCAATTTTAGATAAATCTAAAATATCATTAATGATTGTTAACAAAGCGTTTGAAGAGGTAATGCCCATTTCAACTAAATCTTTTGAAGATTCAGACAAGTTTTCTTGTTTCAGTATTTGTAATGAGCCTAAAACACCATTCATAGGTGTGCGTATTTCATGGCTCATATTGGCTAAAAAATCACTTTTTGCAATATTTGCACCTTTGGCTTCTTGGAGTGCTTTCTCTAGCGCTGAACTTTGTTGTTTTGATTGTGTGATATCGGTTAATGAACCAGCCATTCGTATCGCTCGACCGTTAACATTCTTAAGTGCTAATCCCCTGATCCTAAAATGTCGATAATGACCTGTGGCGACACGCATTCTTAAGTCAAAATCTAAGGGTACGTCATTTTTGAAATGTTCTTGTAATGCTTTTTTTGCATTTTCTTCATCATCTGAATGAATGTATTCAATAAATAATTTGCCAGCATTAACTAATTTCTTATCTAATGCCTGTCCATATCCCATCATACTGGAGAGTCGAGGTGACAAATAAAGATCATTATCTTCAATGTTCCAATCCCAAATACCATCATTACTGCCCTGAATAGCCAGTTGATATCTTTCTTCACTTTGTTTAATTTTTCTTTCTGAAATGACAAGCTTTTTTAATGGATTAATCAGTAATGAACGAATCAAGAATGCTAATAGTAAAAACGCACACAAAGTCGTTACTGTTAACGTGCTACCAATTTGCCAAATATACTGACTCTGTTCCTCTTGAAGCCTACTCGTTGAAGTGTAGAAATTTAACGCTATTGTGGTATTTTCGATAGGAAATGTATTATTAAAAAATAATCATTTAACGGGGCCGTTTGAAAAATCAAATCATTTTGATCAACAAAACTTACGGCATAAATATTGTCTTTTGTTAGCTCAGATAAAAGTTTTTCAATTGATTGGCTAACAATATCAAAAGTAATAACACCTTCTACATAATTATTATACTTAACGGGCATTGTAATGCTGAAATAATGTTGCTCTGCATCTTTAATAATTGTTAAGACAAGTGGTGTTCTCTTTTCAATGACTTCTTCAAGTAATAAAGGCCTTGGAAAGCTTGATGCTGATTTTGGATAAATTAATTCACCGATAAAATCGGTAATGTAAATATTTTCTTTAGCACCTAATATTTCTCGTTTATTGAGTAAATCAGCAAGATTTGCCGAAGCAATTTCAACTCCCATAACACTAGACGTAACTGTAGGCGATTCTGCAAGCTCAGCGAGTAACTTGACACGGTTTTCGATAAATTGTTTAAAATTATCAAATGTCGACTGAACCTGCAATTTAGTATGACTTTCTTGAAGTTGTGTTAAAGAGGAAACTGCACGTTCTGAAACGAAGTTAATATTGATTAACAGTGAAAACAAAAAGCCTAATAACAGCACTAAATACGCCAGTCCTCCTTTTGTTTTTAACTTATTTATAAAGCCCATGCTAATTAATTTACCGTTACATTAATTTGGTTATGCTTGCCAAATGAAGCTATACAAAAATTTTCCAATCTTAACGCTTCATGTGCATCTTGTTGTTGTTCATTCCATGAGGAGAAAGGGCGGTCATATTTTTTTATAAGACCTTGTACAGGTTTTTGTAAAGATTCTAAGGCTTGTATGAATAACAAACGGTCTTGTTTAATGTTACCGGTCAATATTATTTGTTGTAATGCTGAGATAGCTAAACGTCCAAGATCATACGCATGTATAAAGCCAGCTGGTGCTTTAACTTGCTCAGGAGAAATAAACTCATCAGGAAATAGTTTTTTTGCTCTTGCTAAAACAGCACGATGAAAGGGTGACTGATTGGATGAAGAAAGCGAATAACAACTCTGGATAAAGTGAAAAGATACGGCTGATTTTACTTGTTCTGTAAATATTAGATCTACATTACCTCCGGTAGCTCCCCAATGACTTATGATAGGAATTTTTTTATCTTTATCCATTCCCATCATCGCTTCAATAAATTGGTGCGTTTCATTAAAATTTCCTACTAGAAAAACGCAATCATGCTTTTCTGAAATTATATTCCTGATCAAGATACGCGCTGAGTTTTCTTTAATATTCCAACCGAACATGCTCACACCGAAAGGAACTTTTTCTTTCAAATAGGACGACATGGTTTTCTGATTCGACGTCCCCCAAGGAGTATCCTCTAATAATAAATGTGGATTTTTACAGGATAGATTATTGAGTGCAAATTCACTGATACGAATACCTGCTTTTGAATCGTCAACAGATAACCGAAATACCGAGTTAATATTGGATGGGTAACGTGTAATGGGCCCAGCTGCGGCCCATGGCACAAGAAGAGGAATTTGATTTTCATTAATAAATTTTCGGTTTTTAATATATGGAGGTGAATGAAGACCGCCGAGTACAAATAAGGCTTCTTCATCATTTACAAAACTTTTCATCGTTAACAAACTGCGTTTAATGTTACCACGATGATTTTTCTCTTTGAGTGTTAAACGAAATCCTTGTACTTCATTATTAACTTCATCGAATGCAGTGAGTAACCCCATTTGCATCGCTTTTGCAGATACCTGATTTAAAGAATAATCAGCATCATGATATATAGTTAGCGTTGTGTTTGAATCCGCGAGAACATTAAATGGCGAAAAAAATAAATAAAGCAAAATTAATCGAGTCAGCATATCCATATCCAAGATTCGTAAGTTATTTATATATATAGTTATATAAATGAACATTTGTAATAAGGTTAGTCTAATTTTGCATGATTTGCTAACCACTTTGTGAACAAAAAAAGCGATATTTTATAAAATACCGCTTTGATTTTTGGCTTATCTGATGGGAATTAAAGTTCAGTTTGTTTAACTGATCATATTACAAATATTGGTGTGGGCCAAAGACTTCATAATGAATGTTAGTTTCAGGAACATTTAATGTAAGTAATTGTTCTTTTGCAAACTGCATAAAGCCAATAGGGCCACATAAGTAGAAATCACCATCATTTATGGGGAGGGTGATCCCAGAAAAATCCATAAACCCTTGGTAAGTATTTTGTAGATTACTTTCTTCATTTTGATACCAAATATGTTGTTGCCAGTTGTTTTTCCTTATAATTTCAGTAGTACGTGTAAAGAAAGAATGTTGCTGGCTGTTTTCGCAAGCATGAAGATATTGCACGTTTTTGTTATAGCTTTGCTCACCTAACGTTTCTAATATCGCTTGCATAGGAGTAATACCAACACCTGCTGAAATAAGTACCACGGGTTTATTGCGATTAACAAAGAAAAAGTCTCCGGCAGGTGCATAAAGATTAACTTCATCATCAATATTAATATCGTCATGTAAATGATTTGATACTTTACCTGGAATTCCGACTGTTTCTCTCTTAACTGATATTCTATATGTTTCACCATTGGGGGTATCGGATAAAGAATACTGACGAATTTCTTTATAATCATTTGAGGTTGGCGTTACCTCGATACCTAAGTATTGTCCAGGACAAAAATCAATAACGGCTTGTTCATCTACAGGTGATAATATGAAGCTTTTAACCAGTTCAGATTCAACAATTTTATCTATGACTTTGAATGTTCTTGAATCTCGCCATCCACCTTTAACCTGAGCTCTTTGTTGATAAAGTTCTGACTCTCTGCTGATAAATATTTGTGCTAAAAACTGATAAGCTTTAGTCCATGCTTCTTCTACGTCGCTACTGAACACATCTCCTGCCAATTCACGAAGTGTTTCTATTAAATGGTGACCGACAATTGCATAATGTTCAGATTGAATATTTAAGCTGGTATGTTTTTGTGCAATCCGCTCTACAGCACTTTGTAATACAGTGACATTTTCAATGTTTTTTGCATAAGCGGCAATCGCTTCAAAAAGAGCTACTTGTTGCCTACCATTATTCTGGTTAGACATATTAAAAATATTTTTCAATTCAGGCTCATGGGAGAACATGCGTGAATAAAAGTGTTTAGTTAACGCTGGGCCTGCATTTTCTAGGAGAGGGATAGTACTTTTTATTGTTTGAATATGTTGTTCGGTTAACATTGTTATTCCTAAATGTGAATTTAATAAGTTGTATAGTTAATAAAATACAAAGGTTCTTGTCTTTTAAGTGTGAAGATAATGAATAATAGTGACTCTTGTTATCCCGCCAAAATTGCTATTGAAACGATTGGTAATGAAACGTACAAGAGAAAATAATGTGTAAAATGTAAATCAAAAATACGGTGTTGGTTAAGTTGTTTTAAGGCTACTGGAGGTTGCTGTTCATGTATTAATTGAAGTGATTCTGAGTCTTGAATATTTATCATTTTAAAAATTCCTTTTACCAAAACCATGAAGACCAATACAGCGAAGTACATAACCAATTTTCAAGAGCGCAGCAAAAATTATCGTGGCAATATGAGCAGCAATCTGCACTGGAATTACGAATGACTCTTCGAAGATAAAATTTATCAAAACACTCGAAGTAACAACAAATATTGAAAGAATCATCAAGTAGTTACCAATAATTAAACACTTCTGAAAATTCAAAGCATTAGGTATTGAGGGTAATGAATTAGCGATAGTAAAGTGTGAATACATAAATGACTCCATAAATGTGTGTTATATCAGTGCATAGTTATAACGTTTAGTAACTCTGATATTGCAAAGTCGATGCCAAAAATATTAAGTTATCAATATCAGTGGTTTAGCTTGTCCTGTTGTATAAAAGAGTCTTTGTGACTCTTTCTTTGTGTAGTCTTAAAGACTCGTTAGTGATATTGTTATAATGATAAAGGAGCAGATATGAGCCAAATTTCATCAAGCGCTATAATTGAATTAGCACTAAACTTAGCGGGTAGTTTAAATACTAAAGATCGATTTGATCGACTATTGGATACCGTGAGAAAAACCATTGTTTGCGATGCGGTCGCCTTATTGTCGTATCACGGCGAAATTCTTAAGCCAATCGCTTTACAAGGTTTAAGTAGAGATACCTTAGGAAGGCGATTTCATGTTGCTGAGCATCCTAGGTTTACAGCATTATGTAAATCAAAGTCACCCATTAGATTTGCTGCCGATTCGCCATTACCAGATCCTTACGATGGCTTATTAGTTGACCGTGCTGGAGATTTACCTGTTCATGCTTGCATGGGGTTACCACTTTATTATGATGACAAGCTTTTAGGTTTATTAACCATAGATAGTTTAACGCCTCATATTTTTGAAGATATTCCAGAACGTACTCTAGAAGTGATTTCAGCAATGGCTTCTGCAACACTTAATACTGCCTTTCTCATTGAACAATTAGAAAATCAGGCTGCTCATTCTAAGCAAGTGGTTTCAGAGTTAACCGAAGAAGCATGGAAACGCGATGGCGGCGAATTAATTGGTGAAAGTCTTGTCATGCAAAAACTCAAACAAGAAATAGATATTGTTGCACCTTCAGACTTTAATATTCTTGTCTATGGTGAAACGGGTGTTGGTAAGGAATTAGTCGCTCGTACATTACATCAAAAATCTTTAAGGAAAAATGGTCCGTTAGTTTATGTAAACTGTGCAGCGTTACCGGAAAATTTGATAGAAAGTGAGCTTTTCGGTCATGTAAAAGGAGCTTTTACAGGAGCAGATAAAAATCGATTAGGTAAATTTGCTTTAGCGAGTAGTGGTACCTTGTTCTTAGATGAAATAGGGGAGCTTCCTATTGCTGCACAAAGTAAAATTTTACGGGCAATACAAAGTAATGAAATTCAGCCTGTAGGGCAAGATAATGTCGAAGAGGTTGATGTTCGTATTGTCGCGGCAACTAATCGGGATTTGAAAGAGGAGGTAAACGTAGGCCGATTCCGTGCAGATTTATATCATAGATTAAGTGTTTATCCGATTAGAGTGCCTCAACTACATGAAAGAGTGGGAGATGTTCAATTATTGTGTGGTTATTTTGTTGAGCAAACAAAACAAAAGTTAGGGATACTTCAACTCAAGATTACGGCTGAAACGATTACATATTTAGATCAATACAGTTGGCCCGGAAATGTTCGTGAGCTGGAGCATGTGATCAGTCGAGCGGCATTGAAAGCAAGAGCTCGCCAGATGGATAAAAATATTGTTGCAATAGAAAGCAATGATTGTGGCTCGCTTAGCATAAATTCAAATGGAAAATCACCTCAAATAAATGCCCCTACCTTAGTAAATAGTGAAATTGCTACAACTAATCTCAGAGACGAAACAGATCGTTTCCAACGCAAGTTAATTAGACAAACGTTAACTCAAGAAAATGGTAACTGGGCAGCAGCTGCGAGAAAATTATCTACTGACAGAGCCAATTTAAATCGTATTGCTAAACGATTAAACATACAGGTAGTTAAATCTGTAATTGAAAATTAATCAAGATTATTGAGTTAATAATAAATCTTAATATCAACTATGTTATTAGAACTTTGGGTAAACCATATCTGTTATTGAGCTCATTTTAGGGGATGTGTTCAATGTTATAAAACGTGATGTATTGTCGACAAAACAGTTCCCATTTAATTAAATAGACAAGTATGGCTTTATGTTTTTGCTTATTGTCGACAATGTGTGTTTTAATAGTGTTTTTTATTATATAGAAATCACTATGACTTTTTTGGCAGTATAAATACATTTTTTATTTTTTATTTTTGTAAGTTTGTATGGTGTATTTTCACAAGTAAGAACTATTTGGCAAAGGAAAGTTGAAGGAACAAAAGGTGGAGCAACAGAATTACTTTCTATTAATCAATTTAATGTCAGTTACTTAGCATATTTTTCATTTTTAATTTATGGATACTCTTTTGAACCTTTTAACCATTATATCGTTTGGCCTCGACTTATTGCTGCCGCTTTAGTTGGTATTATTATTTATGAAATATATTTAGATAGACGGACTAAAGTTGCATTTTCAAGTTTTTTTCTCGTCGTTTTATCTTTAACACTTGGTGTTTTCGGCCTGATATATGGAGATACTTTGGTTGATAAAGGGAAGGTTGTGTCGACAATAATTATCCTAGTGATATCATTACTCATACTACAAGGCTATTCGCACCAAATTAGGCTCAT
>CAJWBY010000181.1 GCA_913020705.1 uncultured Colwellia sp. | reverse complement strand
AGTATGAATAATTAATAATAGAAGTGTGGTCATGTCTTGTTCTCCAAAAATCCTGTTTTCCTTCAAAATATTGTGCAATATAATAATTTGGCAAATACTCTGGTCGATATGTAGAAGATGTATTTATACATCTTTCCGTAGCGAAGATTTAAATAAACCTGTGCGCTAAATAACACTAAGCAGAGACAGTGCCAATTATTCAACCACCTGATTTTCAATAATAAAATTTGTAATGATTAAAGTTTAAATATTAATGTCCCAAAAGTGGGGAAGGTAAAATGAAGAAAAATCCTAAAAATGGGATAATTACATTTTGAAAAAATATCGTTTTGTAGTGGTAGAGTAATTTTGACCACGATTTTTTGTGTATTCATGCTTTTATTTGAGCATAACTTACCTAGTTTTATGGCTGATTTAGGTATTAAGTACGGGCACAGCGTTCTTAAAATCAATGAATTTTCATGTGTTTTTTTGCAAATAATAAAATTATAAAGGGCCAAACCAAAATGCAATTAGCTGTTTAGGATAGATGCAATAAGGTGGTCTTGAAGGTAGTTATTTTACATTTCATAAATTTCTCTTTTCATACAATAATGACTTTTGGCACTATTGTCTAATCACTCTTTTTCTTATTCTCTTACAAACTTTGTAGGAGAATAGAATGACCATAAATAATAACAGCCCTTTAGAATTATCCAAACTTAGTATTGATAGAACACCAGAAGTGAAAAAAGCTTGGTTGTCTGCGAACTATTCGGGCATTGTTATTTTCACTTTGCTTAGCAGCAGCTTATATTTTGTAGGACAAACTTTTTTCTTTCCAACGACTTCTGCTAAAACACCTACCCATATTCTAACAAGTAAAAAACAATTTAATGAATTAGGTCAATCAACTATTCAACCCGCATCCCCTTTAATTACTGATACAAAAACAACAGAAAAAACCAATGATATCGTGCTTGATGCAAGTGGCCATGTGGTTGCTAGGCGTATCGCTACTGTTTCTTCTCGGGTAACGGGGAAGTTAAACCGTTTGAATATTGAAGAAGGGCAGCGCATAAGTAAATCAGAAATACTCGCGGAACTTGATGATAAGCAAGCAGCTATTTCTTATCAACTTGCTTTAGCTGAATTGTCGGCAAGACAGGCAAGTTTTGACGAATTTACTTTACTCTTCAAACAACAAACTTCACGTTTTAACCGTAATAAGTCTTTAGCGAATCGTCAATTAATTAGCGAACAATTACTAGAAGATAGTGAGTTTAGAAATGCACAACTCGCTATTCAAATACGTAATAAACAAGCCATGGTTCATTCTGCCGAGCAACGTGTAGAGCTTGCTCAGTATCAGTTAAATCAGCATAAAATTCGTGCACCATTTGATGGTGTGGTGATCAGTAAAAATGCCCAAGTAGGTGAATTGATCTCGGCAGGATCTTCAGGCGGTGGTTTTATCCGAACAGGTGTCGGCACTATTGTTGATATGAGCTCGTTAGAAATTGAAGTAGAAGTGGGGGAAAGCTATATCAATCGAGTTTACCCCGGACAAAAAGTTATCGCTAAATTGGATGCTTACCCGCAATGGATAATTAACAGTGAAGTTGTTGCTGTTATTCCTACTGCAGATCGTCAAAAAGCGAGTATTAAAGTTCGGGTTAAATTGTTGGAAGTTGATTCCCGTGTTTTACCTGATATGGGGGTGAAAGTGAGTTTTATTAAAAGCAGTGATAACTCCCCTAATGAGCCACTTGATAGCTCAATAGAAGAAACTGATATAGCCGCACTTTAATCCAAATACTCAAAGATTTTTAGGAAATAATGATGAAAAGCAATCATAACATCACGTTAAAAAATATTAATAAAAGTTACCAAAAAGGCACTAACACCGTAGTAGTTCACGACAACTTTAATTTGACGATTGAATCTGGTGAGTTTGTTGCCTTAATGGGGCCATCGGGACTAGGGAAGAGTACTCTATTACATTTAATGGGTGGTCTTGATCAACCAACTCAAGGTGAGGTGATTATTGGAACACAGCGCATTGATAACTTAAAACAGGCACGGTTAACACAATGGCGCGCTGAAAATATTGGTTTCGTTTTTCAGTCACACCATTTATTACCGGTATTAAGTGCACAAGGTAATGTTGAATTACCGTTAGCGTTGACTCCATTAAATAAAAAGCAACGCCAAGCGCATGCAAGTTACGCTCTAGAGTTAGTCGGTATGAGTGAACGCGCTAATCACTACCCCAAAGAGTTGTCTGGTGGCCAAGAGCAAAGGGTTGCTATTGCGAGGGCAATTGTTAGCGACCCTCATATATTATTATGTGACGAGCCAACAGGAAACTTAGACCGAAAAACAGCAGATGAAATTCTTGCTTTGCTTACTCAGCTTAATCGAGATTTTGGTAAAACCATTGTGATGGTAACGCATGACAAAAAGGCGGCAGACTATGCCAGCAGAGTGATTAACTTGGAATCTTATATATTTGAACCAAAGAATATTGAGGTGGGTGAACAATTATGAATCTGTTGATATTAGTTTGGCGTAATAGCTTTCGTAAAAAGGTGCGTTTTGGGCTGACATGCACTTCAGTAATGGTAGCATTTTTCTTATTTACCACCTTGTCAGGTGTAAACCATGCGCTTACTTCAAGTGTTAGTAATAGTAATCAATATCGGTTAATGACAAGTCATAAAATATCGTTGACACAATCATTGCCCATTAATTACAAACAAAAAATATCGGCTTTGCCGGGCGTAAAGCAAGTGAGTTATGCTTCTTGGTTTGGTGGTTTTTATCAAAATGAAAAAAACCAATTGCCGGTAACAGCGGTTGACCATGAAACTTATTTCGACTTGTTCGATGAATATCACATCCCAACAGAACAGTTAACACAGTGGAAAAACACACGAACAGGTATTGTTATTGGTCAATCACTTGCTGATAAATATGGCTGGAAAATTGGCGATAAAGTGCCATTGAGTTCTTCTATATGGATGAACAAAAGCGGTTCATTCAATTGGTCATTTACTGTTTCTGCTATTTACCAAACGGCTGATCATTCAGGCACTAATAATAAAGTATTTTTTCAGCATGCTTATTTTGACAAAGGTCGTGCCTATGCTCGAAATTCAATGAGCTGGTTATCCACTGAAATTACAGACAAAGCCAATGTTGACGATGTTATTGTTGCTATTGATAAATTATTTATTCATACCAATAGTCCAACACGTACGACAACTGAACAGGTTTTTATCAAAGAGCGGGCGCAGCAGTTTGTAGATATGGCTATGGTGATTAACCTTGTTGTTATCGCCGTGTTTTTTACTTTACTACTTATTGTTTGCAATACCATGATTCAAACCATTCGTGAGCGGAATAATGAGAGTGCAATGATGAAAGCGTTAGGTTTCTCATCGCTTAGTTTAATTCAAGGAGTTTACCTTGAGTCGTTATTACTACTTGGCTTAGGAGCGTTTTTTGGCAGCCTACTTGCCTATTTGTTAATTGCCGTGGTCGGTCAAAACTTTAATGACTTTCTTCCTGGTATATCGATTGCGCCAAACCACTATTTAACGGTCTTCGCCTTAGTCAATATTGCCGCTGCGTTCTGCAGTGCATTTCCAGCAGTAGCGATCAAACGACTTGTTATTAGCGAAACCTTAGGAGGACAAGCATGAATACTTCATTAAAGATCGGCCATTCATTGTTAACGAATATGAAACAGGCTAAAGCGTTAACGGTTATTAATTTTAAAAGTTTCCCACAGCGTCTTGTTGCTTCAATGGTCAGCATATTAAGTATTGCGTGTGTTGCGGCTGTTATTTTAAGTGTATTAGCGATGACTGAAGGGATGATGAAAACGCTGCAACGTACAGGGTTAGATAATACGGTACTGGTGATGCGTGCGGGAGCAACATCAGAATTACAGAGTGTCATGTTTCCTGTTGAAGTAAATATATTGGCGAATCATCAAAAAATAATTAAAAATAATGAAGGAATAGCGCAAGTTTCAGCAGAGATGTTTGTGAATGCTGAAGTCGCGTTTATTTCTTATGTAGGTGAAACAAAACAAGAAAAGACAACGGCAAGTTTAGCATTGCGAGGAATAAGTGATGCGACTCAAAAATTTCGGCCTAACTTCCGTTTAGTTGAAGGAGATATGTTTGCAACGGGTGTACGTCAACTCATTATTGGCCAAGCGATAGCACGAAAAATGCCAGCGCTTACTGTTGGAAAGATTATTACTTTAGGCGGTGCACAATGGAAAATTAGCGGTATATTTTCAGATGGAAACAGTGTCTTTGAGTCTGAGTTGTGGGCAGATATTGGCATGGTACAAAGTGATTACCGCCGTGGTAATACTATTCAATCTATACGTTTAGCGTTAAAAAACATCAATGACTTGCCTACTTTAGAACGTGAGTGGAAGGAAGACCCTCGACTGAATATTCGCGTGCAAACTGAAAAACAATTTTTTGCAGATCAAGCCAGCAGTTTAACGCGTCTTATTCGCTGGTTAGGTTTTCCAATTGCAATAGTTATGGCGTTAGGCGCAATGGTTGCAGCACTTAATACTATGTATGCAGCAATAGCGAGTCGCTCTAAAGAAATAGCAACGCATAAGGCGATAGGTTTTAGTCCATTCGCGATTTCAACCTCGATTCTATGTGAGGCGCTGTTAATTGCTTTTGTTGGTGGGGTGTTCGGTATTTTACCTTTATATCTTGCTTTCGATGGCTGGACTGCTGCGACACAAAACGCCAGTAACTTAAGTCAAATGATGTTCAATTTTGATATTACGCTTTTGTTGATTATCAAAACCATGTCGTTAGCGCTATTTATTGGTTTATTAGGAGGACTATTACCTGCAATAAAAGCAATGCGTTTACCTGTTACTGAAGCGTTACGTGATTAGTTAAATACTCATCTCTTATAATCTCATCTCTGCTATCCAAAAGTCATCATTTTGAAAGTTATGACTTTTGGCACCTTTGATTTATGCGTATAAACGTTATTATTTTGCCAAGTAAATTGTCAATCATTCATAGACAAAACAAGGCAAATCACATGTTAAATAAGATAGCTCCATTGTTTCAGTTTTTACCACTTTCGTTATTCTCAATGATTGGGTTTTGGCAACCAGAAACGTCAAATCAAACTTGGTTACTGTCTTTTCAAGTGGCTGCTTTGGTTGGCTTTTTTCAATTGTTATTGATTTTTAAGCTGAAAATAATCATGAGTCGATTAATTCTCTCAGCCAATATTTATCTAATTTTAGGTGGATTAGCGTCATTTTTTCAACAGTGGTGGTATTTAGATTTTTATAATATTTTACAGGAAACGGCTATTTTTATTGTGATGATCTGTGTCGGCATTATTACGATGATGTGGTCAAAAAATAGTTTTGTGGGTATCGATAAAACGTTTGTTAAAGAAGTGGGGGAGCGCATTAGCATCAATAAAAAATCATCGTATTTATTTGTTGCTGTTTTGATATCGCTTATTTTATCTTTAATTTTTAAAGGGGATATTACGCTTTCAGCGGTTACTCCAATTATTTTTCTCGCACTATTTCAACGTTTTTTAGTTCATCAACATAATCAACAAAAGTCTTACAGCACCATCTAAAAAATTGATGTGCCATAAGTCATAGTTCAGGGCATTGAAAGTTATGACTTCTGGCACATGTTAAAGAAACACTTCAGCTTTAAACTAACTATGAATTAACGAGAAGCATGAATTAACAAACAACCTTATTTCAATAAAAATTAACTTACATACATAAAGGAATCATTATGATTTTCAAAAAATTAATATCTTTTTCAGCAACTGGTTTAGTGCTTGCCGCGGTAAGTTCATTGTCTATGATTATATTATTGAGCCAGCATGCTGTTGCTGCGGACTTAACAATAAGCATTAGTGATGTAGAAAAAGGTAAAGGGCACCTTATGATCGCTTTATATAAATCTGAAGAAGATTATAAAAGTGGCAAAGCAAGCTTTCACACAAAAGTTTCAGCATTAAATGGTAAAGAAACTGCGGTATTTGAGAACTTACCTGATGGCGAATATGCGATAAAAATGTATCAAGACGAGAACGACAATAACAAAATGGACTTCAATATGATGGGGATCCCGAAAGAAGGGTACGGTTTTAGTAATAATGTCGGGATGTTCGGTGCTCCAGAATATACAGAAGCTAAGTTTTCTGTAAAAGAAAGTACAGCAATTGAGATTGATTTATTTTAAAATCAAATGATTATGATTTATTGTTAAATGCGCATACTAAAAATTTAGTATGCTAATTTTTTATTTAGGTATTCATTTATGTTGATGTCATCACTTCATAAAGATTTACAAAAAGACTGGTTATTGCATTTTTCAGGTTTTATTACTTGGTCAGTTATTTGTTATTTGTCTTTAATTAACCTTAACTCTGGTAGTGAGTTTTTTTTAAAACTATCAGCTTTTATTGTTTTTTATTTTTCATTCGGATGTATCGTTTTTTCTGAAAAAAATCCTGAATCAATACTAAAAAAAGTATTACTGGCCTTAGAAATTGTCACTGTTTTATTGCTGATTGCATATGATAGATATAATGTTGCTGCAATTTTATTAGTGCTTATTGCTACACAGTTACCTTCAATGTTCACACGAAAACAAGCATTATTGCTTATGTTTTTGGTTTCTGTTGTTCATTTCTGTATTGCTTATGACGGTAGTTTTATATCTTCTTTTTTTCAGGTTATTATTTATTTCATGTTACAAGTTTTTGGTTTTTCTGCCATCGAGACTGTTCGACGTGAAGAGAAAGCAAAGAAAGAATTAGCGGCTATTAATCAAGAGCTATTAGCAACACGTTTTATGCTTAAAGCCACTTCCCAAAAGCAAGAGCGATTGCGTATATCACGTGATTTGCATGATGTTATTGGTCATCAACTCACGGCTTTATCTTTGAATTTGGAAGTTGCTAAGCATAAAGTTTCACAAGAATTTAAACCTTTATTAGAAGAAAATTTGCAACTTGCCAAAACACTGTTAACAGACGTTAGACAAGTGGTAAAAGAAATGCGAGATCAAGAACAATTTAATCTGGTTTCGTCGCTGGAAAACCTCATTAATCAGTTACCGAATTGCCAGTTAAAGGTGATTTCATCTCCTGATATAAATTCTCTGCAACTAAAGCAACAATTAATGTTTTGTTTGCAAGAAGGAGTCAGTAATGCACTTCGCCACGGTAAAGCTAATTTATTTACCTTTACGAGTGAAAAAACTGACAACAATTTAATGATTGAATTATCAGATAATGGCTCAGCTAAGAAAACAAGTTCGAATTCAAGTTTTGGTAGTGGCTTAGCCGGTATGAAAGAACGGTTAATCGATTTTACTGGCGAAGTAGAACTTATAACGAATGAAAATGGCTGTACCTTAAAAATACACGTAGAGGATTGTTATGATTAATGTTGCTTTGGTTGATGATCAGCAGTTAGTTCGGCAAGGCATAGCAGGCTTACTGTCATTAAGTGATGATATTAGTATTCTTTGGCAAGCAGAGAATGGTGAGCATGCTCAACAAATGTTAGCTAGCGAGACTATGCCAGATGTGTTGCTACTCGATATTAGAATGCCAATAGTCAATGGCATTGAATTAGTCAAAGTATTGAGAAGCCAAGGGAGTACTTTACCCATCTTAATGCTAACAACCTTCGATGACAGTGAACTATTCATGCAAAGTTTGCAAGCAGGTGCAAATGGTTTTTTACTCAAAGATGTATCACTCGATAAGCTTGTAAATGCTGTGAAAACTTTAGCAGATGGTGGTTTTGTTGCAGAACCTGTAGTGATGAAACAACTCAATAAGGGCTTGGCTGACGTACCTGTAATTGAAGACTTGACTGAAAAAGAACGTCAAATTCTAAAATTACTTGCAGGCGGCTTTTCGAATAAAGAAATCGCAAATAGTATTTTTCTTGCGGAAGGAACCGTGAAAAATCACGTTTCAAATATATTGTCGAAACTTAATACCCGTGATAGAACTAGAGCGGTATTAATTGCATTGAATCAAGGTCTTATATGAGATATTAAACGCTAATCTTCTTGTCTATGAAACGCTTCTGTATCTTCAATATAATCTTGATAATCGTCTTCATCAATATCAAGTAATGTGAAAACCATATCTTGTATATAAGGCCAATCAGCACTGTCACGAAAGTGCTTATGGTTATGGACGATGTTTTCAGCCAA
>CAJWBY010000180.1 GCA_913020705.1 uncultured Colwellia sp. | reverse complement strand
CTCTGGCTCTGGCTCTGGCTCTGGCTCTGGCTCTGGCTCTGGCTCTGGCTCTGGCTCTGGCTCTGGCTCTGGCTCTGCAAGTATAGTTTCGACAACAACTTCATCGATTACAACTTTTTCTTCTTGAATATCATCAATTTTCACATCAGAAACATCTAAAATTTCTTCTGATGTCCCAGATGTATCTGTAACTTCTTCAACAGTTTCTTCTTGTTGACGTCCCAAACCTAACCAGGAAAACATACCTTTTTTCTTCGACATAACAATAAATTCTTCTCTGAACCATCATTTTGATGGCAATAGTTCACTAAACAAGGATAAAATCCTCGCTATAGTAGCACCTAAAAACAATACAAAAAACAAAAGCTGAGTAAGATATGAGCAAACACCGTAAACAATCAGCAAAACCAAGCAATAAAGGCAGTATTCGAATTATTGCAGGTTTACATCGTGGACGAAAACTTCCTGTTTTAATGGCCGAAGGTTTAAGACCTACGACTGATAGAGTGAAAGAGACTGTATTTAATTGGTTAATGCCATTTATTCAAGACACTAACTGCTTAGATTGCTTTGCTGGTTCAGGAGGATTGGGGTTTGAGGCATTATCAAGAGGAGCAAGCCACGTT
Organism: uncultured Colwellia sp.; assembly: GCA_913020705.1. The sequence goes on along the minus strand of CAJWBY010000180.1, from coordinate 7,970 downwards.
AGTTTAATTGAATTAAATAAAGCTGCGGCTCAACAATTAACAGAAAATAAAATTTTACTACAAGCAAATAATATTTCGGTAATAAATAGTGATGCTTTAAACTTTATTAGAAAGAACTCTCAAAAGTTTGATGTTGTGTTTCTTGACCCACCTTTTCGTAAAAACTTTGTAGAACAAACAGCCCTATTATTAAATGAGAATAGCTTGGCTGACAATGCATTGATTTATATAGAGATGGAAAGTGAAGATAATAACCAACAACTCCCATTAAATTGGAAGTTGTTGAAAGAGAAAATTGCTGGACAAGTTATTTATCGTTTGTACCAAAAAAATTAAAACAGCACGGTAGATGAGGTGATTGTCACTTTACATATGCCTTAACTACAAAGCTTAATCCTCTAATTTTATAGGCTTATTTCTTAAATTCTATTGTTTTGGTATTAGTTTTAAATCGTGAAAGTCAAAGCTAAAATCCGTAGCGCGAGATACAGCTTTCATCGTCACATAGTTAATTGAACCGTCTGGGTTCAAATTAAAATTAACGAAGGCATCAGCTTCTAAAGTTCTGTCGTCCCAACTTACGATAAAGGTATTATGCTGGTGGTGTTTTAACGTGCCATGTAATACTGGAGTATTTCCAAATTGCATGCTTAATGCGTTATTAGCATAATTAATTGAAATATCTCCATACCAATTATCTTTATATATTTGCGCGTAAGCTTTTAAAGGTAAAGAATGGCGTGAATTCTTATCTACATTCTTTGCAGCTTCCGTTAAACGACTCTTTTCAGCCGCTTTACTTTTTTTACTCATACCTTGATAGAAATCAACCCAGTCTTTTTCAGGCAACGCTAAGTATTCATTTAGAATTTGATGGTAAATCGCATTAAATGCATAACCTGACTGCTGATTAGTTAAAATAACCATCGCTAAGTTTTCTTCTGGTACCAAGACAACTTTAGAGACCATTCCTAGAATACCACCACTGTGGTGAATTAATTTTACTCCGTGATAATCATTTAAAAACCAACCTAAACCGTAACCAGAAAAGTGTGTTTTATTATTTTCAGTAGCTGCAGATGATACTGGCAATATTGTACGCATTTGCCACATGGTATGGCTTTGATGTTCACTGAATAGTCTTTTGTTATTACCATAAGCTCCTTTATTTAACTGGGCTTTAAGCCACAAAGACATATCGTTAACACTTGAAGCTACAGATCCAGCTGAGGAGAACTGCTCTAAAAAGTTCCCTCCGACCACATTTAACTTTCCGTCTAACGGTACGTGAGCACGTGCAACATTTTTATTGTTTTTTGAAATTAATGAAAATTTTGCTTTAGTATTTTTCATGCCTAATGGTTGAAAAATAGTTTCATTGATATTTTCTTGCCAACTTTTACCTGTGATCTTAGCAATAATTTCGCCAGCAATTACATACATTAAATTATCGTAAGCAAACTCACTACGGAAACTTGAAACTTCAGGTAAGTGCTTTAAGCCTTTAATAATATCTTGATTAGTCAATGTAGTTCCTGGCCAAATCATCAAATCGCCAGCACCTAAACCTAAGCCACTATTATGTGATAATAAGTCTAAAAGGGTAAATTCACGTGTTACGTAAGGATTCGGCATTTGAAATTCAGGGATAATGTCAATGACTTTGGTTTGCCATGTCAATTTCCCTTGATCTATTAGGTTTGCTAAAAGCGCTGCGGTCATTGCTTTTGTATTTGATGCTACACCAAATAAGGTATCACCATTAACCTTATTATTTGTTCCGTATTGCGTTAGGCCAAAACCTTTACTCATGACAACTTTATTATCTTTAACAATAGCAACAGCCATTCCTGGTACTTGAAAAGTGCTCATTGCTTTAATTATTGAAGTTTCAATATTAGTATTTTTTTGTTCAATAGAGCTTAAAGAGGAAGCAAAAGCAATCGAAAAAAATAGATATGCTATTATTATCAAACCAACATGGAGGGTTTTCATGTTTAATCCTAATTTTTATTATATTTATATACTTGGGAAGGTAACTGAATAGAGATGAGCGGGCTAGTATTTGTCAGAATATCTTTTAATTACTTTAACTAAGGAGTAAAGATATTATTACGCCTATTTGATATTCAATTTAAATCAATAGGCCTATTTCGAGTATATTATTTAAACGTAACCCATAGCTTAATTAAATAATTTCAAGACCTAAATTTGATAAACCTTCTTCAAGCACCATTCCTTTAATCTTTACACAGGTTTCTTTAGTTTCTGGGGAGTCTTTCAAAGCGTAATAAAGTTCGTTTTGAGTATCAAACTCCCATTCCATAAGAGGATGTTTTTCAATTTCTTTATCTGTAATTTCACTATCATCATTTTGCTCTCGTTGATCAGCAATAATCAACTCAACATAATAATTAACACTATTTTCTGATAGTCGAGAAACAATCTCTGCTCCTTGAACTTCTTTATCTTGCATAGCTTGTAAAAGTGACATGGTGGCCATAGTGGCATCAATAGCGGGAAAGACACCAAAAAAATCGAATTCTTGAGGGTCTGGAATTTGTGGTTCTAATTTATTAATTTGAGCATCGTAATTAATTTTACAACGATTATTTTTATCAAGCCATTGCCAAATAAGTGCTAACTGATTACGTAATACAGAAAACTCACCAAACTCTGCATGCTCAGCAAACATTTTATAATTGGGGATCATTCGCTCTAATAATGCAGCGGAAAAGGCAATTTGTTGCCATTGGCTTAAATGAGAAAAAGGAAGTTGAATAGCCACAAGTACTCTCAATGGTGAAATTTAAAAAGCTAGTATATACGAGAATGTATCAATCAGTTTATTTAGATATAAAAAAAGAGCCTTGCAGCTCTTTTCATGAAACTATTGAGCAATTATGCTTCAGCAGCTTCTTTAGCTAATTGAACTTGTATACCAATTACTTTCTGTGGACTATCAGCTAAATTGCGAAGCTGTGCTAAACGATTAATTTGGCTAACAGAACCTAGCATGGCATGAATTGGAACGAAAAGCCCTCTTTTGTGAAAATCTAAAATTTTATCATCACTAAGTTCTTGAAGCTTTTTCTCATCAATACCAAATAAACCAACAAGTTTCTTGTTTTCACCAGTACTGAAATTAATATGAAGCTCTAACTCTTGCAATAAGTCATTTGCAACAAGCTCTTCCATAAACTTTTCAGTCATGTTTTCATTGTCAAACAAACGACCTAATGAATTCTGAACATTTGTATAAAATTCAGTATCATTACCTTCGGCATCAAATATAGCATTTTCTTTATCTTCACCAACATATTGGCTATCAAGATCGATATAAGTTGTTAAAGTGTTTTCTTTGTCCGGATCAACACCTAAACCAAATGGCATCATTGCAATACCTTGAGGTATATATGTACCTTCCCAAGCTTCATTTTTATAAAACAAGTTTTCACCCGACTCTAAACCTAACATTACAACGCTGCGGTAGCGAGTTCCTTCAGGCTGTTTTACTAAAAATATAGGGAAATTATTTCCTGCTTTTGGGTATTCTCTAGCTGAAATAGGAGCAATATGTTGGTTAGCAATATGTTCTAAGCCACGTTTAGTTGCAATTTTAATGTTTTGGTGTAAATTTTTTCTTACTGGGACGACGTTAGCCATAATAATATTCTTCTCTTTAATTGCATGCGCTTTCGTTTGTGATTATTAGCGCTTTTATAATGTTACAATTAGTTATGGTGCCATATAAGAGCGCTTTCAATAGGCATTTAAATAAATAATGTTATTTTTATCTAATACTCCGATATTTTTTCAATAAAAAAATAAATGTTCTATACTTTTATAAAGAATTTCAATTAACTACTGCTTTATTCACATTTAAGAGAATGACAACTAATTCAATGAAAAACTTTCTTTTTAAAATATTTTTTATAGCATTTATACTGTCAATAATGAATATTGTGTATGCAAAACCTAAAACTAAAACCATACATGGCCGGAATGCTGATGGATTTTCACAAGTAAGAATCAAAAACAATACTACTGAAAGCCTTGCTTGCTATATTGCTATCGATGGTTATAAAGTTAAATTCAGGTTACCTGCATTACGCCAATCGAACTGGTATACGGCTACAGATAAAGGTTTTACTTATAGCAACTTTAGTACTTGGTGTGGTTTTTTATCTTTACATCCTGAATATGCAAAATATCGAGTTTTCTAAATATTATTAGCTAATATCAATCCTTTCTTAGTCTAATAAACAAAAACGCCACTAATGTTAGTGGCGTTTATAATTTTATATCTTTAGTTATTACTCAACCGTTACTGATTTTGCTAAATTTCTTGGCTGATCGACATCGGTACCTTTAATGATAGCTACATAATATGAAAGTAACTGTAATGGCAAGGTATAAACGATTGGCGCGATTATGTCATCACAAACAGGGACATTAATAACTTTCATTGTTTCGTCACTTGAGAAGTTTGCATCACTGTCAGCAAATACATACATCAAACCACCACGTGCCCGTACTTCTTCTACATTTGATTTAAGTTTCTCAATTAAGTCATTTTTAGGGGCAACAACTATTACTGGCATATCAGCATCAATTAAAGCTAATGGACCATGCTTCAATTCACCAGCAGCATATGCTTCGGCATGAATATATGAGATTTCTTTTAACTTTAATGCGCCTTCCATTGCAATTGGATATTGGTCACCACGACCTAGGAATAAGGCATGGTGTTTATCCGCAAAGTCTTCTGCTAAACCTTCGATAGAGCTTGCAAGTGCTAACACTTCCTCCAACTTACTAGGTAAAGACATTAATGAACTTGCAATATTATTTTGAAGTTGCTCACTCATTCCATGATGTTTACCAATGGCTAAAGTCATCATTAATAAGCCAACTAATTGCGTAGTAAATGCTTTGGTTGAAGCAACACCAATTTCGACGCCAGCTTTAGTCATAAAGGCTAAATCTGATTCACGTACAAGTGATGAGCCGGCAACATTACAAATAACTAAACTCGCTTTATATCCAATATCTTTAGCTAAACGTAAAGCAGCAAGCGTATCAGCCGTTTCACCTGATTGAGAAATTGTTACTATCATGGCATTTTTAGGCACATGAGATTTACGGTATCTAAATTCACTCGCTATCTCAATATTACAAGAAACACCCGCTAATGATTCTAACCAGTACCGGGCAACCATGCCTGAATGATAACTTGTACCACAGGCAATAATTTGCACGTGTTCAATACCTTTGAATATTTCATCAGCACCTTCACCGAAGGTATTCATATCAAGTACATTACCCAACAAGCGACCTTCTAAGGTATTACGAATAGCTGTTGGTTGCTCATAAGTTTCTTTTAGCATGTAATGACGATATTCGCCTTTGTCGCCGCTTTCTTGGTTAATATCTTGTTCTTTTGCTTCTCGTTTTACTGAAGTGCCATTTACGTCAAATACATTTACTTCGAAACGTGTGACTTCAGCAACATCTCCTTCTTCAAGGAATGCAAATTTTCGCGTAACAGGTAATAATGCCATCATATCGGAGGCAATAAAATTTTCACCTACACCATAACCAATGACTAATGGACTGCCAGAACGGGCAACAATAACTCGACTTTTATCAGCTGTATCAAGTACTACAGTTCCGTATGCACCATCAAGCTGTTTTACTGTTTTCTGCACCGCTTCAAGTAATGTATCTGACGTTTTAAGTTCAAAGTGAACTAAGTGTGCAATAACTTCAGTATCTGTTTCTGAAACAAACTCGTAGCCTACACCTTTTAAGCGTTTTCTTAATTCATCATAATTTTCAATAATGCCATTATGTACAACAGCAATATTTTCACTTGATATATGTGGGTGAGCGTTTACTTCGCTTGGTGCGCCATGAGTAGCCCAGCGTGTATGAGCAATACCTATACCACCTGATAAAGGAGTAATAGTCAGAGCGTCTGCTAATTCTTGTACTTTTCCTAAACGACGTACTCTTTTTAATTGGTTATCATTATCAACAATAGCAACACCTGCTGAGTCATAACCACGATATTCTAAGCGTTTTAAACCTTCAACTAATATATCGACTACATCACGTTGTGCTACTGCACCTACGATTCCGCACATAAGTTTTTCCTTTATTTTGCAATGAGTAAATTAACGTCTTGTTGTAAAAGTTTGGCTTTTAAATCATCAGACAAATCAGCATCAGTGATTAATATATCTATATTTTGCCAAGGTATTTCGACGTTTGGTATTTTACGGTTAATTTTTTCAGACTCTACTAGCACAATGACTTCACGCGATACGTCAGCCATTACTCTGCTCAGCCCTAACAATTCATTAAAAGTTGTTGTGCCTCGATCAATGTCTATACCATCGGCTCCGATAAAGAGCTGGTCAAAATCATATGATCTAAGAACACTTTCAGCAACTTGACCTTGAAACGACTCTGAATGAGTATCCCAAGTACCACCGGTCATCAATAATGTTGGTTCATTCTCTAATGCATGTAAATCAGAAGCTATAGCTAAAGAGTTTGTCATAACTATCAAACCTTGCTTGCTATTAAGCTCTTTTACTAATGCTGAAGTTGTACTGCCACTATCGATAATAATACGATTATGGTCACGGATTAATGTAGCGGCTTTACTGGCAATTGAAACCTTTCGTTTCGAAACTTTTTCATGTTTATGTTCGATAATGTCTCTAGGTAAAGGTACCGCGCCACCGTAGCGTCTTAGCAACAATCCACTATTCTCTAGCGCTGCCAGATCTTTTCTTATGGTAACTTCAGATGTAAAAAACTTTTTAGCAAGGTTATCAACACTAACTTCTCCGTGTTCATTGAGCTCAGAGATAATGTTGTGGCGACGTTGTTGAGTGTTTCTTTTTGACATGCTTTTTATATATCTTTTGTTTCGACACTTATCTTACGTAATAAGTTTCGTTTGATAACTTAAGCTATTAGAACAAAAGTATGCTTTTATGGCAATATTTATTTATTTTACTCTTATTTATACCTTTATTGCTCTTTTATTCTTTGAATTTTTATCTAAAATAAATGTTTATTTCTATATTTTATTTGTTTTGATATTACTGATTTCAGGAAATAAAAAAGAGTCGCATATAGCGACTCTTTATTTTCAATAAAGTAAATTATTACTTTTTGGTTGGTCTTTTCCATGAGGAAATATTTCTTTGTTTACCTCTTGCTACAGCTAACTCTTCAGCCTCTACATCTTTAGCAATAACAGAACCTGCGCCAACGGTAGCATTAGCGCCAATAAATACAGGAGCAACTAATGAGCTATTTGAACCAACAAAAGCGCCATCGTCGATACTTGTATGAAATTTATTAACACCATCATAATTACAAGTAATTGTTCCAGCGCCTATATTTACTTTTTGTCCTATTGTAGTATCACCCAAGTAAGTTAAGTGACCTGCTTTACTTCCTTCACCTAAGATGGTTTTTTTCATTTCTACAAAATTACCTACATGAGAGTCTTTGTTCATTATTGTACCAGGGCGAAGTCTAGCAAAGGGCCCTATAGAACAATCATCACCTACAACAGCCCCTTCAATAATACTGTTTGGTTTAATTATTGTATTTTCACCAATAATACAATCTTTTAATATACAGTTTGCGCTAACTTTAACGCCATGAGCTAATACAACTTCACCTTCAAAAATACAGTTGATATCTATTTGAACTTCTTGTCCTATGACAAGATCACCTCGAATATCAATACGAGAAGGATCACGTAAACTAGCTCCTGCTAACATTATTTCTTCAGCTTTTCGTAATTGAAAGGCACGTTCTAATGTCGCAAGTTGTAGTCGATTATTTGCACCTTCAACCTCAACTTCTGACTCAGGATGTGCCGTTGCGATATCTTTCCCTTCATTATGACAAGCCGCAATAATATCAGTTAAGTAATATTC
>CAJWBY010000179.1 GCA_913020705.1 uncultured Colwellia sp. | reverse complement strand
GGGAGAATTGCGGCAGAATACCAGTTGGGTGAATATAGCGATCTTGTCGATAACGCCTTGGGTAGTGGGGCTGAAATCATGGCCCGAGGCTTAGATAAATTTGCCGAACTTGAAGCGGATGAAATGGGCGTAGTGCTCATTGCACGAGCAGGGTATAACGCCTATGCACTTCCAATTGTTTTACAACAAATTGGTCATGCTAGTGAAAATAGTCGATACGACGTACGACTTTTGTTTAAAACACATCCACATCCAAATGTGAGGTTAAATAATCTTGTCTCAAGCATGGAAGGTTTTGATGATGATGGGTTGATGTTGGAAAACCGCTTTTATCGACTTTAATGAATCATCGCAAAAACTTAAGCTTTTATCTTTATTTTGCCTAAGGACTTTGATGAAACTCAATCACGTTTTTATCTTGGTCACGAATAAAGAACATTACACCGCCATCGGGCAGGGTAATTGGGCCTTCAGTAATGGGTATACCTATTTTTTCGATTGAAGTTTGTATTGATTTAATATTATTCACATCCAAGGCGATATGGGTATAGCCGGGATACTTTTCCGTCACATCCATCAAAATATTTTTATCTAGTTTAGTATTCGCATTGAGTATGAAATTGATATTCACGCCTGAGGGATGTTTCATTACAGCAACCGGTTCAGGACCAATTGGACCGACAATAAATACAAAACCAAGTTGTTCGTAAAAAGCGCGTGCGGTTTCAAGCTTTGAAACGCGGATCCCGATATGATTGATTCCGGTAATTTCTTTCATTTATTTAACCTTAACGATTCATTGCTAAAACGATACTTTCGTTTACAAAAATTATGTCATAGCCGCTGAGACTACAAAACCGATAAATAATAAAATGACTGATTGGAAAATCGCGACAGCGATGTTGCCATTTTTAATTTCGTCAATGAAATCGATTTTGGTAAAAATAAATTTATCAATAATAAGCAGAGCAACCACACTGATAAATAAGCTTATGACTGCATAACCAAGGTTAATCAGCATAAAAATAATATTTTGTTCTATTGAAGTGATTTCCATAATTAGTCCTGTGTAGGTTCTACATTAAAAGGTGTTTTAGGTAAATTAGCCCAACCAATTGCCCAAGCAGTGATAGGTTCAATCGTAGCGTATTTTAATTCTTGACTGTAATAGTTCATCAAATCAGTCACCGCGTAGTCTTTAGCTGCTTTGATATTGTATAAATCTGAGGCACCAAACAAATGCAATATTTCATGTGATTGCACTTGTTGAGTTGCCCACGAATAAGGGTTGTGATTCATTTTTTCAGTCAACATAACATACTCATTTTTACAGCGGTTATGTCTAATATTTGCACAACTCTTTGCAAAGGATCGTGCTTGGTTATTGGTGTGAAAGACCAAGGCAACATCATGATAAGGATTATGGTTAGCCAAGGCATCCGTAAAAGCTTTAAAGTCGGTATAACCCAATTGTTGAGCGATTAGGCTTTGAGCGTGTTTAAAAAATGCCGCTTCTCGTAACCACTCTTTGCTTAGCCCTTTGGGACTTTTCACATAAAAATAGCGAACATCAATATTCAAACTATCGACATCATAATGATTAGCCTGAGTTTGATACCACTGTGTTACTTGGTCGATATTAAAATGATTTTTCTGACGTAACTTAGCTGACCACTTGCTCCATTTATTATCGTCTAAGTAAATATAAGCAATGGTAACGTCATTTTTTAATCTTTTTGCGATGCCACTATTACGAGAATTGCTGTAACTGTCATTAAAAGTTCGTTCTTTTTGTTGACGATCAATACTGGCTTGAAGATGACTGATTTTTTTTTCGATATACCACGAGTTTTTAAGTAAGAGGCTGGCCTGTTTTAATGAATCAATGGCGTAGTGATAATGCTGACGGTTACGATGAATTTGAGCTTGTTGAGAATGTAACCAAACAAGGAGACTGTTTTGCTCAGTATTAATTTTATGGATAAGAGCCGTTATAAGCGGCATTGCCGTGTCATCACTACCACGTTTAAGTAAGTCATCAATCTCTTGTACTTCAATTTGATAGTCAGATGAGACCTGCAGCAATTTTGTCTGACCGCCATCAGAAGTAAATACTTTTGCCAAACTGATTAAGACAAGGGATACCCAGAATAGAATACTGATTAATTTCATACGTTATTGATAGAAGTTATTTTAATATTCAATAGTCATTAGTTGATTTAACTGCATCTTTGTAATCCGGATCCAGCAATACAAAATAGCGGCCACTATAGTCTATTTTTATTGAGAGATTTCATTAGGCGTTGTTGTTTTGAGAACTAGTCATTATTAATTTAACGGTTTTCTGACTATCAACCTGTTTATGAATTTTTATGTTGCTTGCCGAAATAGACGATAGTCAGACTGGCGCCAAGTAGAAAACTGACCAGAGGCCTAGTCGACACTGTTTTTTTTAATATTGGTAAAGATATTTTCCATTTAAAAACGGGTGTTTTGCAAACCTACCAAGATGCTAAAGAGCGTGGGTTTCGCCCCAATCTTTTAGGGTCAACAATAAAGGAGAAAGCGTTTCGCCTAATGATGTCAGTGAATACTCAACCTTAGGAGGAACTTGCGGATAGACTTCACGATGCACAATTCCATCTGCTTCTAATTCGCGCAATTGATTAGTGAGCATGCGTTGTGTCACATTTGGCATCAATCTTCGAAGTTCATTAAAACGCTTCGTGCCTTCCATCAAGCGAAATAAAATAACGGCTTTCCATTTTCCACCAATAAGGTCTAAAGCCGCTTCAATTGGGCAATTAGTGTAGTTTTTATGACGTTGTTTAATTGCCATAGCTGGCCTATAAAATTTATAAGTAGGTATACAATAGTATACTACCTGCGTTATTTGTGCGTACTTACAATAATGTCACATAGTTCATATAATCCGCCCTTCATTTGCTCAAGCCATTGTTTTTGCAATGCTTACCAGCGGCAATGAGTAATTAATAATTTAACAAAAGAGGCATGGTTATGAATATTGAACGCACAGCGATTATTATTTTGGATCCACAAAATGATTTTTTCACACCACAAGGGAAACTATATGAAGCAATGGAACCTGTGTTAACTAAATATCAGGTTGTTGCTAATATGAATAGAGTGCTCGAGGCTGGACGTAAGGCAGGTGCAACGGTAATGTTAGTGCCGCTGTCTTTTGAAAAAGGCTGTCCAGAAGCCGGTCCACAACCCTACGGTATTATGAAACCTATTGCTGAATCTGAATCTTTTATTCGAGGTACATGGGGAGCTGAACTTGCAGAGTCTTTATCAATCAGCAGTGACGATTTAATCATTCCTAAGAATCATATTTCTGGGTTTGAGGGCACTGAACTAGAAACTCAATTACGCAATAGAAATATTGAAACAGTTGTTTTGTGTGGTGGGCTTACTGATGTTTGTGTTGAAACAACTATGCGTCAAGCTTACGATAAACGCTTTGAAGTGATTACCGTTAAAGATGCAATAGCCACAGTAGATTTAGCAAAACACGATTTAACTATAGAACAAAATTATCCTTTATTTTCAAAAGCGATGACAACCCAGGACTTTATTCAAGACATCGCCAGTTCAAGCAATAAAGCAGCATAACGGTTAACACAATTTTAAAAGCCCCGATCAACCAACAGTGTTTGATCGGGGCCTATTAAGTTTGTTTAGATGTCTTCTGATTGCACACTGATAAATTTAGGATTAAAGTTCCGGAAAGACCTTTTGCATGTTTCTAAATAAAGAAGGTGACACGATGAAAGTGCAGCAAAAACAAACAGTCAGGGGGGGGGTAAAAATAACTACAAGCTACTTTGCAAAACATCTTGCAAAGAAGCTAATGACTGTCGAAGCTCCTTAAGTTTCATTTTAGCCAGTGCAATATTTTTTGAACGAAGCTCATTGATGACATCCTCACCCAAAGAAAATAACACATCATGTGTATGTTCTATTTCAGTTATATTTTTATCATTAAACACTTGCTCATTTTTTAAACGGTTAATCCAAGCTCCAAGGTGACAACGTTTTACTTCATATTCTGTAGCCTCATCAGCTAATACGATATGTTCAATAGCATTAATCCACTGTTCGGTAGTGAGGGTAATTATTTTAATTTCTTGTTCTTTAACGGTATTGCTCTTCGTACCACAGCTTAACCACTCTTGATCAGGTATATAGGCTTCAAACCAGTTTAAAATATCGATAGCAGGCATGGGCCGAGCGATACCGTAACCTTGTGCTTGATTGCATCCCATAATCATTAACATTACACCTTGCTCAGTAGTTTCAACCCCTTCAGCAATGATCTCGCGTCCAAAAGATTCAGATAAACGGATAACACTATCGATAATCGTGTAATCATTTGGAGCATCAAGTAAGTTTCTCACGAATGACTGGTCAATTTTAACCGTATCGGCGGGTAAATTTCGCAGATGAGTCAACGAAGAATACCCGGTACCAAAATCATCTAGAGCTACCTTAATGCCAAATTTATTTTGACAATCTTCGATAATATTGCCAATGACGACCACATCACTCAAGACGCTGCTTTCCAATATTTCTAACTGTATATATTTTGGATCAATTTTAGGATATAGCGCCAGTATTTGGCCTAAAGAGGATACAAACTCGGCCATCATTAAATGACGACATGAAATATTAATACTGACCTCTAATTCAAGCCCATTCACCTTCCATTGTTCTGCTTGTTTTAAAGCTTGTTTAATAACCCAATTACCGACATCAATCTCTACGGGTGTTCCTTCGATAGCGGGTAGAAAATCGAGGGGGGGGATAAGGCCATTTTCAGGATGTATCCAACGAATCAGCGCTTCGACCCCAAATGCTGTACCTGTTTGCATATTAACTTTTGGCTGAAAATACAAATGTAACTCACCATTTGCTAAAGCCTGTCTAACTTCTTGCACCCGAATATGTTTGTCAACATGGTCCTTTGCATCAGCGGTATTGAATAAGTGATAACGGTTTCGCCCTGCCAATTTTGCTTGATACATAGCTTGATCCGTCTGCCTTAAGACAACAGCCATATCTTCCTCACCGACAGAGTAAATACTCAATCCTGCCGAGGCACTAATTTGAATTCTATTTTCATCAATAACATAAGGCTCTGCAACTGACAGGAGCACTCTATTGAGCAGTTGTTTACATTCTTCCTCCGTCGCCATGCCTCCCAAAAGCAAGGCAAATTCATCGCCACCTTGTCGTGATAACGTGTCTTCAGCTCTAATACAATGTTCGATCCGTTTAGAAACGTGAATTAGTAATTTGTCACCCACGTCATGACCGAAAGTATCATTAATGGTTTTAAAGTAGTCTAAATCTATAAAACACACCGCTAACACCAAAGGGCTATGTTCAACTTTATTAATAGCTTGAGCATATCGTGTTGTAAATAATGTGCGGTTTGGTAACTTTGTTAAAGCGTCATAATGAGCAAGCTCTTGTAATTTAGCTTCATACTGCTTACTTTTGGTGATATCAAACCTTATTGCCTGAAATTTTGTAGGCTTGCCACTCTTAGAATCTATAAATGGAACAATGGTCGTTCTCACCCAATAGAGCTGCCCGTCTTTAGCTTTATTACAAATATCACCGAACCATATTTGTCCACTTGAAATAGTAGACCATAAATCTTTGAAAAACTCTTGAGAATGATGACCCGAGTTTAAGATTCGGTGATTTTGGCCTAATAACTCACTTTCACTGTATCCAGAAATTTCGCAAAACAGCTCATTGACATAGGTGATTAAGCCCGCGGCATTTGTTTCTACCACAATAGCCGCAGCATCAAGAGATTGTTTTAATTGCTTATGTTGATCGTTTTCGATCTGCAGATTTTCGAAATAGGTATTTCTTTCCCTTAATAAGGTTACGTTGTCCTCCGACAACTGTTTGATGCGTAGCATCGCCCTAATTTTAGCTTGAACTACTTCACTCACAAAAGGGATCGTTAGATAGTCGTCAGCCCCTGCATCAATACCTTTTACAATATCCTCTGGGTTAACGGCAGAACTAGTAACGATGATGGGAACCCAAGGTTCATTTGGGAGTTGGCGGATTTCTTTTATTGCCTGCAATCCATTCATAACAGGCATGATGACATCCATAAGGATGATGTGCGGGTGATGATTTTTGACAGCTTCAACGGCTTGTAGGCCGTTATCTACAAAAATAGCCTCATGCCCCATGTCTTTGACAATGACGGCCAATAATGCTTGATTTACGTTTAAATCATCAGCGATTAAAACCAACATCTCTACCCCTCCGTTTGTAGAACAATGAGTGGCGTATCCTGTGTAAGCTGGTTATCTATACCTGTCACATAAATAGCTGTGTGAACGGTATTGAACCTGAAATTAATAATAGCAATTCCAGTTAACATGTCAATTATTCATTTTCCCAAGATATGAGTCTGTTACGTGAGTTACATTATCGTAAAGAAATATCTCATAACCATTTTCAAGTTCATTTACATCTAAATTCAAAATGCTTAACGTGGCATCTAGCAAGGATGAACATTGTGAGGAAAAGCGAGTGCTAGAGCGAGGTATCTAGATAGCAATAATTTAGGATAAGGGAACCTGAATCCAAAAACGACTACCTTTACCAATGTCACTCTCTACGCCTACACTGCCACTCATCATTTCGATTAAATCTTTGCTTATGGCTAGACCCAGCCCGGTTCCTTCCACTTCAATGTCAGTATGACCAATACGCTCGAATCGATTAAAAAGATAACGTTGTTGTTCAGGTGTTAAACCTGCACCTGTATCGGTTATTGATAGACAAAGCATATTATTTTCTACTGGTGAACAATCGATAGATATTTCACCCTTATCTTTATTGTATTTGATGGCATTACTCAGAATGTTGAATACCGCTTGTTTAAATTTAACGTCATCAACATTGATGTGAAAAGTGTCAGATAGATTAAGTTTATTGTTTATTTGAATTGATTTTTCTTCAATCATGGGTGTGAGTGTGGAAAGGCAAGCTTCAAGCAGCTCATGCAAGTTATGGCTTTTAATCGATAACTCTATAGCGCCAGATTCTATTTTTGCTAAATCTAATAATTCATTGATCAATGCTAATAAATGATTACCGGCATTAATAATTTCAGCAGCATGATCTTTTGATAAATCCTCTTTTGATGTGAGCTCGATGAGCTGAGAAAAACCCATAATTGAATTGAGAGGTGTACGTAACTCATGGCTCATAGAAGATAAAAAATCTGATTTTGCCTGATTAGCTTTTTTTGCTTGAATTGTGGCAGCTTTAGTTTTTTGGAGTAAGAAAATTAGCGCCGCAAAAAGAATAGAGAAAGTGATGCCAGTCACAGCCACAATTTCAGGTACCAGACTCGAATTTTTCTTAAAAAAATGTTCCGTGGGAAGAACAGAAACAGCAACAGTTTGATTTAAAATATGAATGTTAGAGATAGATTTCCAGTCAACGTATTGTGGTCTCTCTTGATCTTGCATATATACCTGCTCGTCATTCAACGTGACAGCGATATTGAAATCTTTACTTATTATTTCTGACATATTTAGGCTAAATACATAATCTAACCATTGTTCAATTTTAAAAACAGCCAGCAAAAAACCTTCAAAACTATTATCAATAAATATAGGAATGTAAATTAAAAAGCCTTTATTGCCTTGTACCAGATTGATAGGAGCGGTCATTGTAGGTTCAGCGAGGTCGCGAGCGGCTTCAAGAGCAATGCGTCGATTCTTTTCGAAAGCTAAATTAAGGTTCTGAGCCTGTTCATTGCCTTCAAGGGGGGTGATCCAACGAACATAAAAATCTTTGTCCACCCACTCTAATGCTTGGAAACCAGGTAAGTCTTCTATGTAATTGTTTGCGTCGTGATAAAACTCGGCTTTTGATGTCCCACCTTGAGAGTTCCAGCGGTGTACGATTCTTTGCAACGCTGGAATACGATGACGAATATCAGCTTCAATATAAGACGAGAGCTCTTCGGCCCGTAAATCGACAATATTACGTAGGCTGGTATTTCTTTGCTTATCTAAATACCACCAAAAAGAGAGAACAAAAATGCATAAAACTGTTCCAATTTGAAATGGCAGCCATGTTTTGTTTTCCATGTGACAAACCTACTATTAACGCATGAACTAACACTAGTATTTAAACGTAATATGGTATTTCAGTAGTCATAAATGAGTGTAACACAGCGGCTAGACTTAGACTGATGTGGACAGTTTGATTATAAAATATATTGTTTTATAACGATGTAAATAAGGCTGGGTTGAGCTTTATATTCCAATGAGTTTGTTTTTTATGACCTTAATGTATTCACGAAATTTATAACGATTCAGCATATTGCACTGCTGGCATAGTTCTAAAATTAATCGGATCAAAGTTGTTGATAGCGTGTTGTTTGTTCAGCTAGTTAACCGTAAACGTGTGAAACAAATATCTCACGACATTGCCTAAGTCTAAATCTAAATTCTACCAATCCAAAGACACCGGAACATCTGTTTGGTTAAACTGATGCCGATATAAGGAACTGGCTTGATACACCACTTTTCTAACCCGGTTTAACGCCCCTATTGGACGATGTTCTGGCAGTGC
>CAJWBY010000178.1 GCA_913020705.1 uncultured Colwellia sp. | reverse complement strand
TTAACCGTAGAACAATCGGAAGACAGTATTCGCCTAGATCCACAATCACGACGAAACTTAGAGTTAGAGCAAAACCTTTCGGGTGGCCGTGACCATACTGTTCTTTCGGTATTAGATAAAACAGCAACTGCTATGGGTGCACGCTTATTGCGTCGTTGGTTATTACGGCCCATACGCGATCGTTATACCTTACGCCAACGTCAGTCTGCTATTCAGCAGTTAATTGATCAGCAGTTACTTGATGATGTGCAGCAACAATTAAAAAAGTTGGGTGATATAGAACGTACCTTGACTCGACTTGCCTTAAAAACTGCACGCCCTCGTGATTTTATGCAATTGCGTAATACACTGGCTACCTTACCTGATATTCACCAGCTTCTAAGTGTATTTAATGAAGGTCGATTACAGCAATTAGACCGTGAATTAGGCAAGTTTCCAGAATTATACGAGTTATTAAACCAAGCTTTGGTTGAAGAACCGCCGGTATTAATTCGTGATGGGGGTGTGATTGCAGCAGGATATGACGATGAATTAGATGAATTACGCAACATTCATGACAATGCAAATCAATTTCTTGTTGAACTTGAAAAACGTGAGCGTGAACGTACGGGTATTTCGACCTTAAAAGTAGGCTATAACCGTGTCCATGGTTATTACATTGAATTTAGTCGTGCCCATAATATTGAATTGCCAACTGAATATGTACGTCGGCAAACTTTGAAAAATGCTGAACGATTTATTACGCCGGAATTGAAAAAATTTGAAGAGCAGGTATTAAGTGCCAATGAACATGCTTTGGCATTAGAAAAACGTTTATATGAAGAATTGTTCGAAAAAGTGATACCCGATCTACCGGCACTTGAAGTTTCAGCTTCCGCTTTAGCTGAATTAGACGTATTGGTGAATTTAGCAGAACGTGCTGAAACGTTAGATTACGTCGTACCGGAGCTTAGTGATAGGGACGGCATCATCATTGAAGCAGGTAGACACCCTGTTGTGGAGTCGGTGAGTAAGAATCATTTTTGCCCAAATGATTTACAAATGACAGATCAACAGCACATGTTGGTGGTGACTGGGCCGAATATGGGCGGTAAATCGACCTATATGAGACAAGTTGCTTTGATTGTTTTGATGGCACACATCGGTAGTTTTGTGCCGGCAAAGAAGGCAGTGATAGGACCGGTAGATCAGATTTTCACCCGTATTGGTGCCTCAGATGACTTGGCTTCTGGTCGTTCAACCTTCATGGTTGAAATGAATGAAGCCGCGAATATTTTAAATAATGCTACGCAACATAGCTTGGTATTAATGGATGAAATTGGCCGTGGAACGAGTACATTTGATGGTTTGGCGCTAGCGTGGTCTTGTGCTGAAAAATTGGTTAGAGATATTGCTGCGTATACCTTGTTTGCTACGCATTATTTTGAATTGACTCAGTTACCAGATATTTACGATAAAGCAAAAAATGTACACTTAGATGCGGTTGAACACGGCGATAAAATTGTATTTTTGCATCAAGTGAAAGAAGGGGCTGCTAACCAAAGTTATGGTTTGCAAGTGGCTCAATTAGCGGGTGTTCCAGATGATGTTATTAAAGCTGCAAAACAAAAATTAGTGCAGCTTGAAGCTAATCGCTATCAATCAGCAGAACAACAAACATCCGATCAAAAAGATTTATTTAACCAGCAGGACGAAGCTTCTTTGGTGGAACAATATCTGACAAAATTAGATCCGAATAATCTTAGCCCAAAACAAGCATTAGAAGAGCTATATAAGCTTACGGATTTATTAAAACCATATAGCTAAGAACTCTTTTAGTCTGAGGGTAGTGAAGTACTCGCTTGATAAGTCACTACTTGGTTTCGGCCACGGTTTTTAGCGAGATATAGAGCTTCATCGGCATGATTAATTAATTCATCTAAGGCTTCTTGAGTATCAAGAATCGCAACGCCAATACTGACAGTGATTGAAAGATCAGCGAGATCTGTAAATTCTATTGATTCAATTTTATGGCGGATCCGCTGCGCTAAAGTTTCAGCTTGTTGCAGATCGGTTTCTGTTGTAATAAGCAAAAACTCTTCACCACCAAAACGGCCAAATGCATCTGTTTTTCTTAAGGATGATTGAACTTCGTCAGATATGGTTCGTAATACATGATCACCGCTCGCATGGCCGAAGGTATCGTTAACATTTTTAAAATGATCAATATCAAAAAGCAGACAACAAAGAGGTCGGTCGAATCGTTTTGCGCGTTGCCACTCGTGAGTGCCGTATTCCAGAATAGCGCGACGGTTTAACAAACCAGTTAATGAATCGATAGTGGCAAGCATCTGCATATGTTTTGCATGAATCCTACTTCGCCACCAAAGGATCACAACTAATAATATAACTCCAATAGCAAGGCCTATGACGAGGTATTGCATTTGTAATAATGCTTGTCGATGTTGTAACTCTTGCTGCTGGCTTTGGCTGAGAAGTTCAAGACGTTTGTTTTCATCGGAAAACTGCTGTGTTTCAAATTGCACTTGTAAACGTTGCGTTGTTTCTTTGTTTCTCTGCTCTAGTTGTTGCTGCAATAATTGCGTGTAAGTACGTTGACTGAGATAGGCTTTTTCATAGTTATGTAGCTTTTCATATGCCGTGCTTAAACCGCGATAAGTACGTAATAGCATTATATTAAATGTATCACTAGCTAGTGCAGGCAAGGCAGTTTCATAGTGTGATACGGCGAGTTCAAACTTATTTTCCTGCTGGGCAATATCACCCAGATGGCGGTGTATTGCTGCTATTTGCAGTTCATCACGAACAGTCGTAAAGAGTCGTAGCGCTTCATCTAAATAGGACTGTGCTAGGTTGAAATTTGATTGTGCTTGTGCGTTAACGCCCATTGCTTTAAATGTAAAGGCCGTACCAGAATCATCTGATAACTCACGACTAAGAGCAAGAGACTGTTGAAAGTTGTCTTCAGCCGCAGCATATTCTTTTAAGGTGGCATTTACATGACCAAGGTTAAATAGGGATACGGAAAGCGATTGTTTATTGCCGCTTGCCTCATCAATAGCAACTAATTCAGTGTAATAACGGTGTGCTTGTTCTAACTGCCCAGTATTAAAGTAAACGTTTGCGATGGAGTTGAGTACATTATTACTCAGTTCTTCATTATTCAGTGTTTTACTTAAACTATAAGCTGCCGTTAAAGCTTCTAAGGCTTGTTCGTATAGGGCTTGATAAACTTTATCATCAGCAAGCTTAATTAATGCATCTACTTCCGCTATTTTGGGATCCACAGCCGGTGAGTTTGACTCTATTGCAGGAGCTTCGGCAAAGGCTAAATTTACCTGAGCAGAAAGAGCCAAGACGAGGCAAAGGCTTAATACAAGAAATTTATTCTTCACTTGTAATGGATTTGGTTTCATTAATTAACGTATTTCGAAGGTTCTTTGAAGTTAGTTAAATTTTGAACGAGGGGTGGTATTTGCACGTGATAACCTACTGTTGCCAAGTTTTTTCTTACGATGTCGATATCTTCTCGCGCTAATGTTCTTTCGGCGGTCAATTCAACTTCCATGACAAAAATAGGCTCTTTTCCCATAGAATCATATAGGGCTTGAGGCACAGCTGAAAAATCATCCTTTTTAGCCAGATAGAGATAGAGTTCGTTTTTGCGACTGCTTTTATAAATATATGTTTTCATGGCCATTTTATGAGATAGGTGGAGGGTAAATTATTTGCGTGCCTTGTGGATCATAACAATAGAAACTGCGGGCACCATCACGATGCGTTCGCGGTTTTTGTCTTATCTTAACATCGTGATGCGGTAAAAATTCAAACCATTGATCAACGTCGTTAGCAGTTTTGATAATAAAACCAATATGATCGAGTTTTTGCGGTCCGCTGCTATCAAGTTTTCACTGGCACGGTGAAGTGTTAAATTATCATTTCCTGAACTTAAATAAACATTATTATTATCCGGTCGCCATTCGACGGACAGTCCTAATAAATCAACGTAATAGTGCTCACCTGCCACAAGAGCAGTAACAAAAAGTGCGATATGACGCATGCCAGAAGTTGCGCTGGTCGTTTCATTTAATGTGCTTGTAATGCACGTGATATTAGATGGCAATTAAAATGATTATTCGATATCGATAATTTCGTAGTGGTGTGTAATTTCAGCGGTCTTTCCCAGCATTAACGATGCAGAACAATATTTCTCGGTAGAAAGTTCGACGGCTCGTTTGACATGTGCTTCTTTAAGGTTTTTACCGGTCACTTTGTAATGAACATTAATTTTAGTAAATACTTTGGGCACTTCGTCACTACGTTCACTATCTATTTCCACAACACAGTCATGTACATCTTGGCGAGACTTAGCGAGCATGGTGACAACATCAAAAGCGGTGCATCCACCCAAGCCAAGTAATAATAATTCCATAGGGCGCATACCCGTACCATGTCCGCCCATTTCTTCTGGACCATCCATGACCACGGTGTGACCTGTTCCGGACTCTCCGAGAAACATCACATCTTCGACCCATTTCACTCTTGCTTTCATTAATAATTAACCCAAATAAAAAAAATAACGATAATATTGCCATATTTAGGCACAGTAGACAGATTTATAGTGCATACTTTAGTAGCAACGACAGCTTACACTCAGGAAAGATGATGGATTATATAAGATATAAAGCGATCGAACAGGGACTGGTAGATTTTTTTCATTGCTGCCACAGTAAACTTTACCCTGCAAAAACAACAATAATTAGACCGGGCGCACCTGCAGATACCCTGTATTACATACGTGAAGGTTCCGTTACCATCAGCATGGAAAATGAAGATGGTGAAGAGTTAATCATCGCGTATCTCAATCAAGGTGATTTTCTGGGCGAGATAGGTCTTTTTTCCGACGTTGGTGATCGCCGTGTAACAGTACGTACCCGCAGTGAGTGCCGTACAGAAGAAATAACCTATGCTCAAATTAAGTCACTAGCCGACAATAAACTAAAAGCGTGTTATCCAGCATTATTGCAAATTTTGGCAGAACAAATGGCTAAACGTTTATTAGCCTCAAACCGTAAAGCCAGTGATCTGGCATTCTTAGATGTGGCAGGTCGAGTTGAAGCTGCCTTACAGGAGTTAGTTGCGCAACCTGATGCGATGAAACACCCTGAAGGCATGCAAATCAGAGTGACACGTCAAGAAATTAGCCGAATGGTCGGGTGTTCACGTGAAATGGCCGGCCGAGTATTAAAGTCTTTACAAGATGCCGGAATATTATGGGCGCATGGCAAAACGATGATTATCTTTAATGAAGAGCACCGAGATATCTAAAACAAATTTATATTGGGTTAACTAAATAACCTGAACTCTGGATAAGCACAGCCATCCAGCACACTTATTTTAGCGGCTCTCGGTGTTGCCTTTACTTCCAATAGCTCGCTATTGCTACGTAAACCCGCCTTGATAGCCACTAAAATAAATGCACTGGTTAAAATAACCACAACGTTTTTCTTTATTGTGAACAGTCTTTATTGGTAAGATACTGAAATTTAGAGATTTTCTGGCTATTCTTATCCAGAGTTCAGGTTAAATAGTTTGTGCAGTTGTGCGCCTGGATCAGCAGCGCGCATAAATGCCTCACCAACAAGAAAACCATTTACCTTGTTTTCACGCATTAATTCCACATCTGCTGGCGAGTGAATGCCACTTTCGGTGATTACCGTATGACTAACAGGAATACGTGCTAATAAGTCTAAGGTGGTATCTAGGCTGGTTTCAAATGTGCTCAAGTTACGGTTGTTAATGCCGATTAAAGGTAAGTTTAATAATAAAGCACGTTCAAGTTCGTCAAGGTTATGAACTTCAACCAATACATCCATTTCAAGTTGCATTGCAAGATTAGATAACTCAATAAGTTGTTCGTCATTTAAAGCTGAAACGATTAACAATATACAGTCTGCTGCAATAGCTCTTGCTTCATAAACTTGGTAAGGATCAATAATAAAATCTTTACGAATAACCGGCAAAGAACAAGCTTCACGGGCCTGTTTTAAATAGAGTTCATTTCCCTGAAAGAAATCTTTATCAGTGAGCACTGATAAACAGGCTGCACCATGTTGTTCATAACTTTTCGCGATCTCAGCAGGTAAAAAGTTTTCTCGTAATAAACCTTTGCTTGGTGATGCTTTTTTAATTTCAGCAATGACTGCTGGTTTACCAGCATTAATTTTTGTTTCTATAGCTTCAACAAATCCACGAACGGGATCTGCTATTTCTGCTAATTCATTCATTTGTTGCAGAGTGACCGCGTTTTTTCGTTCAGCAATTTCTTCGAGTTTTCGATCGAGGATCTTTTTTAAGATATCTGGTGTATCAGTCATGATGTGCTCTTATTTTGTTAGGCATTGGTACAAGCAATGAACTCATTGAGTTTTTGCTGGGCCGAGCCATTATCAATATGTTGTTGTGCTAATTTAATGCCATCTGCAAGTGATGGCGCTATATCAGCAGCATAGATTGCCGCACCGGCATTTAAGCAAACAATATCGCGTGCAGGCCCCGTTTCACCGGAAAAAATGGCAGTAATAATTGCTAAACTTTGTTTGGCATTACTGACAGCAAGTTGTTCTATATTTTCTCTTTGCAAGCCAAAGTCTTCAGGTTGAATGGTGTAGGTGGTAATTTCACCATTATTTAGTTCTGCAACATAACTCTCAGAACCGATACTAATTTCATCAAGGCCGTCTTTTGCGTGTACGACTAAGACATGTTGGCTGCCTAAGGTTTTAAGTACTTGAGCCATAGGTTCGACCCATTTCTTATCAAATACACCAAGCACCTGATGTTTAGCCCTAGCAGGGTTGGTTAGGGGGCCTAGTAAATTAAAAATAGTTTTCACGGCCATTTCGCGGCGAGGGCCAAGTGCATGTTTCATCGCACCGTGATGTTTTTGAGCAAACATAAAACCAACACCAATTTTTTTGATACAGTTTTGTACTTGTTCTGCTGTGATATCTAAATTAACACCAGCGGCTTCTAAAACATCAGCACTGCCTGAACTACTACTAATAGAACGGTTGCCATGTTTAGCAACGATTGCACCGGCGGCCGAAACAACAAATGCACTTGCTGTTGAAACATTAAATGTACTTGCACCATCGCCACCTGTTCCGCAAGTATCAACAATATGATCACCAGTAATTTCGACAGGGGTGGCAAGATCACGCATCACTTTTGCGGCAGCAGCAATTTCAGTAACGGTTTCGCCTTTCATTTGTAAACCAACTAAAAAACCACCAATTTGAGCCTGCGTAGCATTGCCGGTCATGATAGTTTCCATGACTGATTGCATTTCGTCGCCGCTTAAATCGTTATTGTCGATAACGGTCTTAATTGCTGTTTGCAAATCCATATCTTTGTTCCGTGTTTTGACTATCGGTCAAGAAAGTTTTTGAGTAATTCATGACCTTGTTCAGTCAAGATAGATTCAGGGTGAAATTGCACACCTTCTATGGGCAATGTTTTATGACTAATACCCATGATTTCATCAAATTCACCCTCATCAGTTTGTGTCCATGCCGTGATTTCAAAACAGTCAGGAATAGTATTTTTATCAATGACAAGAGAATGATAACGTGTTGCTATAACTGGGTTATTTAAGCCTTTGAAAAGGCTTGAGTTGTTGTGGTGTATGGGTGAGGTTTTCCCATGCATTATTTCACTAGCGTGGATAATATCCCCACCAAATGCTTGAGCTATTGATTGGTGTCCAAGGCACACACCGAGAATAGGTTTTTTGCCAGCGAAATATTTAATAACGTCTAGTGAAATTCCAGCTTCATTCGGGGTGCATGGGCCGGGCGAAATAACAATTTTTTCAGGGTTCAACGCCTCGATTTCTTCAATCGTGATTTTGTCATTTCGATGCACATGCACATCCGCGCCCAGCTCACCGAAGTATTGCACCAGGTTGTAAGTAAATGAGTCGTAATTGTCGAGCATTAACAGCATTGAATAGTTCCGGCTTTCTTGTTTTATGTCTAGTCTGTTAGCATGCAGTCATTTTGTGAGTGACGACAGCAAACTGATAATTATAGGCGCTTTAATTTATGCGAGTGCGATTCTATCAAAGATTAACAAGCTAATGATATTAATTATTATTTATCAAAAATTGACAGATCCTACAAAAAATAGAACTATTAACGATTAAATATAGCTGTGAAGGATGCCTCATTGAGGGGAACATGAACAGTTATGACCTTATTCAAGTGGTTTTGGTCAACGTATTCACACGCAGTTAAACAATAAAATTATAAAATCTAATGGCATCATTTAAATTACTATTCACTGCGGTACATACACTATTAATAGTGGTAGTTTTGCTGTTGCCGATTAATATTGCCGTTGCTGCAGCTCCAATTGTGGAGTTTGATGTATCGTCTTTTGTTATTGAAGGCGACAATCAACTTAACGGAGAAGAAACCGATGTTGTTTTAGAGGGTTTCCTGGGTCACCATCGAGGTCTAGAACAGTTATTAGCTGCAGCTAAAGCTCTGGAACAAGCACTCGCGGATAAAGGATATGCCTTTCACCGCGTGATTTTACCTGCCCAAACGATGGATAGTGATGTCATAACCTTAAGGGTGGTGGCTTTTACTTTAGGCAATACTGATATCACGGGTAATGAGTATTTCTCACAAGA
>CAJWBY010000177.1 GCA_913020705.1 uncultured Colwellia sp. | reverse complement strand
TTAACCTATGCAACAGGCGTTGGTGGTTCAATATTAGTGATAGGTTCGGCAGCAGGTATAATTGCCATGAGTAAAATAAAAGAACTTAACTTTGTAATTTATTTACGTAATTTTATTTATTAAGTTATCGCATATACCGTAGGCTATATATGTGTTTATTACGCGGCAAATTGGGTATTGGTTTAATATATTTATCGTAGGGGCATCACTTTGTAATAATGGATAGCGTCGACTTTAATATATTATCAATTATGTAGACATTATCATCAGATGACTGTTGATTTTTACCCTTATATAGGTTTTAATTCGCCTGTGGATTATTAGACTAAATACTCAAATATGTATTTTATGATATTTGAGTTTATATTCGGTTTAATATTCCCACCAGAAGAGGAGCAGTAGCTAGGTAAATAACACGAAGAACCACCATTCTTTTGACTGTTATTGAGGGAGACTACTGCCGAGGATAATTAGCGAGTGGCGTTATTTATTCGGTTACTAGGGCTGAATCCCTAGGATTGTCACCTCTAGTTAGTGTTTATTTTAAACCTAATTAGTTTATGGTGGAGAGCTTCTGGCTGAAAAGTTAAGTTTTTCTCATCATGAACACTTCTCCATTCAGTCAAACTCTTCCTTGAAGTTATTAACGTTATCGGATAAACGAATCCGGAACTTAGTTAGGGAATCTTAAATGTCATTATCATCTTTTACTGTTGCAAAGTTTGGCGGCACAAGTGTTGCTGATCACCAAGCCATGTTGCGCTGTGCACATATCATAAAAAACGATCCGAGTAATAAACTTGTTGTTGTCTCTGCAAGCTCAGGTGTTACTAATTCACTTGTACGTTTAAGCCAAAAAAACGTTTCTGAAAACGAACAAACAGAAATCATTGCAAGCATTCTCGCTATTCAATTAAATATCACTAAACATTTAACCCAAGAACAGATGTTAAATGAACAAGTTGCAGACTTATTAAAGCAACTAAGCGATTACGCAAAAGCTCAATCACTTAATTATTGTCCGCGTATCTCAGATGCTATTTTATCTTTTGGAGAACAACTGAGTTCACGTATTTTTGCACAAGTACTTCAATCCATTGGTGTAAATGGTGAAATGTTTGATGTTCGTCAAGTGATGAAAACGAATGCTTCATATGGAAAAGCCGTTGTAGATCTGAAGCAGTTATCTGAAAATGCGCAGCAACTTCTTGCACCACATCTCATTGATAAAGTTATGGTAACTCAAGGCTTTATTGGTCAAGACGAAGAAGGCTATACCACAACGCTTGGTCGTGGTGGTTCAGACTACAGTGCAGCGCTTTTAGCAGAAGCTTTACATGCAGATAATTTGTCTATTTGGACAGATGTAGTTGGAATATTTACAACAGACCCACGTATTACTGACCAAGCTCGTGCAATTAAAGAAATCAGCTTCGGTGAAGCCGCCGAAATGGCAACGTTTGGTGCAAAAATACTTCATCCCGCAACGCTTATTCCAGCAATGAGAAAAAACATTCCAGTGTTTGTTGGTTCAAGTAAAGAACCTGAAAAGGGCGGTACACGTATTCAACAGTTTGTTGAATCAAGCCCTATATATCGCTCAATCGCTTTACGACGTGAGCAAACGTTAGTTACCGTAAAAAGTCCTGCTATGTTGCATGCTAGTGGTTTTCTCGCGCAAGTATTTGGTATCTTAGCTAAGTATGAATTGAGTGTTGATTTGATCACCACCAGTGAAATCAGTGTAGCGCTTACTTTTGATAACCCAACAGGCTCAAATCAAGCACTTTTAAATTCAACAGTCGTTGAAGAACTCGAGCAGCTTTGTGAAGTTACCGTCGAACATGGTTTATCTTTAGTCGCTGTTATTGGCAATAAAATGCATCAAAGTAGTGGTGTGGGTACCAGTATTTTTGACACTATTTCAGGCATAAATGTTCGTATGATTTGTCACGGCGCCAGTGAACATAATTTGTGTTTCTTGGTTGACGAGCATCAAGCAAATGAAACGGTTGAAAAATTACACGAAGCTTTGTTTGTATAACAGCTATTAGATGCGGGGCATAAGTATTTGATTCGACCGCGTACGTGTAATTTAACAAAAAGTGCATCATACTTTGTAGGTTGATTTGTGAACACTTTTTGCGCATTGGCAGAAGAATAATTTTGAAATTTTTTATGTGGGTCGAAGTCGACTGGCCCCTTTATCTGACTATAGATGATAGACAACTAACTTAATGCTCTTCACTTTAGCAGACGTTCCAAACATCGATTTTTATACTAATTTTAATCTTCAAAAAAATAAAATTATAGAACGAGAACATTATCTATTGCCTTTGCAAGCTCATTACGGTCATTGTCCTTTCATCATTTTATATTAATTGTGGAACCTTAATCTGCTAAAAGTTTATGAGCAATATCTAATGCTTTAACACCATATTTAGGAGCATTTAGATCAACATCGTTACATAGAACTGCAACTGAAATTTTATTTTCAGGAACTCTTGCATAAAAAGTTGAAGTTCCCAACCAATCCCCCGTATGTTCAAATGTTTTATATTCGGTAAGCTGCTTAACAAATTGCCCGTTTGCATACATCCAACCATCAATATCATGTTTGCTGTTAGGTGTATTCATTTGAACAATTATCTGCTTTGGGGTCTTGCCTAATTTAGGCTGATAAAAATGATTATTCCATAGAGCTAAATCTTGAATATTTGTGTGTAAACCTCCATCTCCAACCCAAGACAAATTCGTCATATTAATTTCATAAGATCCTGATTCTGATCTTCTATAGCCAGATGCTCTATTGAGAATGACTTCATTATGATTATCATTAAAAAAGCTGTATTTCATTCCTAAAGGTTTAAATATTCTTTTATTTGTAAACTCTCTTAACGTTAAACCACTTTGTTTTTCAACTAATTTAGATAATAAAAAATAAGCAAAATTACTGTATTCCAATTTTTGATCGGGAATATTTTTTAATGGAAGGTTTTTAACAATATCGTAAAATTCATCATTGGATAAATAATCTTGATTTCCTAATCTAAGCTTTCCACCTGAGACAGATTTCAAACTTGATTTCGTTAGCATATTTAAAGAGTCAAAGTCCCCCATGCCTGAAAAGTGACCTAGCATTGAGTTAACAGTTACTTTAACTCCATAATCATTTAATTCAGGTAAATATGTTCGAATATCCTTATCTAATTCTATTTTTCCGTCATCAGCTAATAGTAATATAGCTAGTGCGGTAAACTGTTTTGATACTGAAGCTATTCTAAAAATAGATTGTGAGGTTAGTGGGATGTGGTGCTCTAAATTAGCTAGCCCATACCCCTTTTCAAAAATTAGTAAGTTATCTTGAGTTACACCAATAGAGCAGCCAGGAGAATCCTTAGAAGAAATATTTGCAAATATATTATTTATTTGATGAGATAGCTTATTTGCCAATTTATCAGCACTAGCACTAGCACTGAATAAAGTGATAAATATCATTATAAGCCGCAATTCCTTTGCTCCTTTTAAAATTCAAATAATACTGTTGTAAGGCACAACATTTTTCATGGCGAATTTAAACTTAATATACATCAAATTAGCTGTTTAGCAATTAAGGATTTTTTAAAACCAATTTGTTAGTTCGCTCAATCATTCTTTTAAATGAAAAAACTCTTATCTTTATATGACCGCAATGATGGCTCAGTTGTCTGTCAGGATAAATACAAGTCTATGACTCCTAAAAGCTCATTGTAGTCCTTGAAGATCGCAGAGAAACGTTACTTTTAGGCACTGCTTTACTAGAGCGAAATAACCTAAATTGGTTATTTCCTGTCATAAATTCGCTATTTACTCTACAAAGTAAATAAATTTGACAGCGTTAATTGTATACTCTACATTGTAGGTATTTATGAGTGGCTTGGTTTCGTTATGACAAATAAAGAAAAATATCTAGGAGAATTCGAACAGTTTTTATTACTTTCGACATTAAAATTAGGCGATAACGCCTATGGCAGCACTATCCGTCAACTACTTGCCGATACTATTCAACGAGATGTCACTATCGGTGCTTTATATACGACTTTAGATCGTCTTGAGAAAAAGGGGTTGCTTGAAAGTAAAATGGGGGAAGCCACACCAGAACGTGGCGGAAGAGCAAAGAAATACTTTAAAGTGACAGCTAAAGGAGAATATGCTTTAAAACGCTCAAAGCAGGCCTTAACTTCAATGTGGGAGAATGTAACGATAAATTTAGGGGCTTGTGAACAATGAAAAATGCACAAACCGCAATTCCCCATCCACCAAAGGCTGCCAGTCTATTTTTAGCTTGGGCTTTACCTGACAGTATTGTAGAGCCTGTACTAGGTGATTTATCCGAAGAATATATTCAACGTATTTCCAATAATAAACTTATTGCCGCTAAAACTTGGTACTGGAGGCAAGCAGTGAAGTCGGGAATACAATTTATGTTTAAAACTCAAAGAGGATTTGTAATGTTTATATTTAGTATTATTTTATTTGTAGCTATGACTATGTTGCTAGTGGCTTTATCAGGGGTTACAAGCACGTTTATTGATGTTCAGTCAATAATCGGTATTTTCCCACCCGCTATCGCTTTTACTTATGCAGCAACATCCAAAAAAAGTGTGCATAAAGCATTTTCCATTTTAATAAATAATACCGTTAGCCAGTCAGAAGAATCTTATTTGTTATCAAGGAGGGTATTTATCGTATTAGGTAATTCAGGTGTTATTTTAGGTTTATTTATAACTTTAATTGGTTTGACAGCGATGGGAGCTAATATGACTGATTTAAGCTCATTTGGGACAGCTTTTTCATTTTCAATTTTAGGACTAATGTATGGCATTGCATTGAAAATGGTTTGTTATGTCGCAGAGAAAAAAATTCAAACACTTTCAGAAACGGAATGTTAAATTATATATTTACCGAGTCGTTAGCAGAGTATCTTTCACTAAAATTAACAAAGGAGTTACTTAGTGAGAAAAGCTATTTCAGAAATATAAATGGGAAACTTAACTCACTAAATAATTTAAAACTGACTGGACTTAAAAATATAAAAACAAATTCAGATTATGGTGACAGAGAGAGATATATCTATACTTACGCTCCCATTATTTGGTTAGCTATTGAAAAGGAAATAGGTGAGGAAAAAATGTGGTTGTGGCTTAATAAAATGCTTACAGTCGAAACAGAAAAAACCAATTATAAATTTATGATAGAAACTTTGGCTAGTGTATTGAATGACGATAGCAAACTAACTTTTTTAGTTAAAAAATACTTTAAAAATATTAATGCGATAAACAGTGCCAAAATATTACTTAAACCAATACAAGTACGTGAATTGTGAGCGACCGCTTTGTTTAGGTTTGTTTGTCATCAGCCACCAAAAACAAACCTAGAAGCACCCTCGATGCTATCCGGCTGATGTCGAACAAAGCTCCATTGTGGAAACCGCGTGAACTAGATACTTACTATGGGGATTGTTATATTGTGGTTGGTTGTTATATGAGAAAACACTGAAGTCATTGAAGGTTGATAAGCTATTTTATTGAGCATAAATCACTTTTATGTGGCTTTTCTTAGTTTGAGTATAGTTTATTTTGTCGATTTCTTTTCTTTAGGCAAAGCTACCCCTTATCAAGTATTCGATAATTTTTAATGCCTTGTCACGACTATTAATTCACAAGTTTCATCGGTGGTGCCCGAGGTTTCAACTGACTGATTAATATTTCGTTGATCATCATCGGCCCGCCACATTCTGGGCAGACAAAGATTGGCTCTTGCTTAATCGGCTTTTCTTCAACTAAGTCCTTAGTTTCAGGAATGACTTCAATCACGTTGAGCAATTGACGAACCTTCACCAAATTCTGTTTACAGCCCGTATTGGCGATCAAACCATAGTGACGAATGCGATGAAAACCTGAAGGTAGTGTGTGTAGCAAAAACCTGCGAATAAACTCATCGTTATCTAACGTCATGGTTCGATAACGGCTAGCCGTTTTGGCGCGGTAGTTTTTACAACGAAACGTCACACCATTGCAATCACACTTAACTAAGCGGCTATTCGATATGGCTACTCGATGGGTATAGCGCGACAAGTAGGCGAATACAGCTTTTGGCCCAGCAAAAGGACGCTTAGCATAAACAACCCACTCTTTTTTACGTAATGGGTTAAGCCATTTAGCAAACAATTTCTCATCCTCAAGTGGTTTATCACGGCCGAAAAACATCAGTGAGTTACTTTGATATGCTAGATATAGTTTTTCAAGATACAAACGTCTAAACAATCTCGATAGCACGCGAACAGGGAGAAAGAACCCTGATTTACATGATACCCAGTGCTCACCATCAGCAGATAACCCACCACCAGGAACAATACCATGCACATGTGGGTGATGAGTCATCGCAGAGCCCCACGTATGTAGTACAAATGTCACACCAAGTTTGGCCCCAAGACGTTTTACATCCCCGCCAATCGTCAGTAATGTCTCTGCGGCTACTTTCAACAATAAACCATACATCACCGACTTGTTGTAATACGCTAAGTTGGCAACCTCTTTAGGCAAAGTGAACACCAAGTGATAATAGTCCACGGGCAACAGTTGCGCTTGTCGAGCTTCAAGCCACCTTTTTGCCGAGCTTGCTTGGCACTTTGGGCAATGACGATTACGGCAGGAATTGTAAGATATGTGAGTGTGCTCACATGCTTGGCAACGTAATATATGTCCACCGAGCACTTGCGTTCGACAGTTTTCAATCGCTGACATGACTTTCAATTGACTTAAACTTACATGCCCTTGATGAGTGTCACGCCATTGCTGTCCATGATGACGAAATATATCGGCTATTTCTAATTGAGGACGAGTCATGGTGAATACTCACGACTTGTCCTTATCTTTTGTCTTATCCTTGTTTTCTAAGGCATCGAGTGGACTGATAACTTCACGTAATAAGTTAGTAGCGACTTGCGCGTACAAAGCGGTAGTGCTTAATCGAGAGTGCCCAAGTAACACTTGAATGACGCGAATATCAACATGAGCTTCGAGTAAGTGCGTAGCAAAGCTATGACGTAAAGTATGCATCGAAACTTTCTTTGTTATACCTGCCAGTTTAGCTGTTTCTACACATATTCGGCTTAATTGACGAGCGGACATATGATTAATGGGATCAAGCCCTGGAAACAGCCAACCTTCACGATGCATTTGTCCATACCTATTGGCAAATACCCACCAATGTCGTAAATGCTCATGCAAGGCGGGAGATAGCTTTGCATATCTATCTTTGCTTCCTTTGCCTTGCTCAACACGAAGTACCATACGTTCTTTGTCTACATCACTGACTTTGAGTGATACCACCTCACTAACCCGAAGCCCAGCGCCATAGGCTACAGAGAATGCCGCATGATATTTGGGATGAACAGCAGCCGCAAGAAAGCGTTTCATCTCTTCAAGGTTTAATACGATAGGTAAGTTACGTGCCACGGGTATAGTGTGTAACTTAGAGACAATTTGTGAGTTGTCTAACGTGATTTGATACAAGAATTTCAAGCCAGAAATGATGCCATTAATGGTTGTTCCTGAAACTCCATCATTCACCAAAAACAATTGAAATTCACGCAACTCTTCACGCGTAGCATTCTCAGGTGAATGTTGTAAATACTCACATAAACGATTAATGGCTCGGATGTAAGATATTTGGGTTTTTACGGCAAACTTACGCAGACTCATATCTTCGTTAATGCTCTGACGAAGGACTGGGGGGAAATGTACTGAAATCTTCATAGTAAATACTCCTAGCAAATTGAGGCGGAATACCTCAATACTAAGAGTAGAAAAGAATACAAAAGTTAGAAGTTGATACAGGGCTTGCAAAAAACGCCATTACCGCGCGAGCGGTTTAGTTCTTTGTGCGCTAAGCGGAAGTTAGCTAGCGACCGTTCTTTATGTCAAAAATTAGCCAATTGCGGACATTATTGCCTGAATTTGAAAGGCTAACTACTACCACAGAGCCGTCCTAACTTAGGTTCTTATATACCTAACGAAATAGACTGCTTCTCGACACTCAACTATGAGGTTAATAGTTGAGTGTCGTAGCTTCACATTATAAATTCATCAATTCG
Source organism: uncultured Colwellia sp. (assembly GCA_913020705.1). Next base: position 683 of record CAJWBY010000177.1, on the reverse strand, counting down.
TAAGCAATCTTCTTCATAGCATCGGCAGAATTTTTGTTCATATCAATATTCATTAAAATAATTATTCCATCTTTACTCTGTGTATTAAAGTAAAAAGCAGTAAACACCCCTGGATCTGATCCCATATGGCCAGTCATCCCCATTTCGTTGTCACTCCAGAAAAATCGTTGAGTAGTAGATATTTCTTTTTTTAATTGAAGTTGAAACATTTCTTTGTACGTTTCATCAGATAACAATTGATTTCCATGGATATCACTATTATTTAATATAGCAGTCATAAAGTTACTTAAATCTCTAATACTCGATCTAATACCACCATCAGGATATTGTGGGTTTCCAATGTGATCATATGACTGAAATACTCCTTGGTCTGTGATTGAATATGGGACAGCAATATTATCTACGTTTAAACCAGCTAAGAGCCAAGCCGTATTTTTCATATTGAGAGAATCAAATAAGGTTTGTTGACTGTATTTCGCTAGTGATATGCCAGTAGTAGCTTCTACAAGATATCCAGCCAACACAGCACCTAAATTACTATATTTTCTATCTTCACCTGGTGATTGATTTAAATAGTATTTGCCATTGCTATACTTTGCCCCACCTTTCATTAATAAAGACTTTAAATGAGATTCCAATAAAATATTTGAATCTTTATTTTTTTCAAAACTAGCTGGATCGTA
>CAJWBY010000176.1 GCA_913020705.1 uncultured Colwellia sp. | reverse complement strand
TATCTTGAACTTTAGTTTCAACCGGTTTAGTAAAACCATGTTTTAAACTATCTGGTGAAGATAATGTTTTACCTTTACCACGGCCATTATTACGACCACGTGCATTTCGGTCAGCAGGCGCTTTTTTCTTCTTACGACGGCGACCACTTTCGTCCGCAGAATCACTTTTATCTTCTGCTTCTTGTGCGTATTTAGAAGACGTTAAATGAACAACCTCTTTTTCTTTTGCTTTTCGTTCAGCTTCTTGCTCTTTCCAACGCGCTTCATTTTCTTCTGCTAATTTTTTAGCTGCGGCTGTTGCTTCTTTAGCTTCTTCTTCAAGTCTAGCTTTTGTTTCAGCTTCTTGAGCAAGACGAATTTTTTTAGCTTCTTCACTTTCTGCAACTTTTACAGGAGCTTCTTCAATATTTTTTGCTTTAGCTACGGCTGCTTGCTTCGCTTTAGCTTCTGCTTCAACTTTAGCAGCGGCTTTACGCTCAGCTTCAGCTTCAGCTTTAGCTGCTGCTACTGCTTTTGCGTTCTCAGCTTCTTTAGCATCAGCAACTGCTTTCGCTTCAGCAACTGCTTTCGCTTCAGCTGCTGCTTTAGCAGCAAACTCCAGCTCTGCTGCAGCTTTTGCTTCAGCTTCAGCTTGCTGTTGTTCTTCAACTTCGCTACGTTTAACGTAAGTACGCTTTTTACGTACTTCAACATTAATAGACTTAGCTTTGCTGCCATGTCCCATCGTTAACGTTGATTTAGATTTACGATTAAGCGTCATTTTTTTAGGTGCGGCTGTTGAGTCGTCGCCATGCTGCTTTTTCAAATGTTCTAGCAAAGATTCTTTTTCATCTTGTGATACAGAATCAGTTGCCGATTTATTCACGCCAGAATCAGCCAATTGGCTAATTAAGCGATCCACCGGTGTACCAATTTCTTGAGCAAGTTCTGCTACAGTTGTGTTAGACATCTATTATATTCTCCCGGGGATTATTCTTCGTTAAACCAACAAATATTACGAGCAGCCATAATTAACTCGCCCGCTTTGGTTTCATCTAATTCTTCAATATCGGCAATTTCATCAACGCCTTGTTCAGCTAAATCTTCAAGGGTAATTACACCACGACTTGCTAATACGAACGCTAAGTGACGTTCTAAACCATCAAGTGCTAATAAATCAGCTGCTGGTTCTGCATTTTCAAGTGATTCTTCACTCGCTAATGCTTTAGTTGTTAACGCTTCTTTTGCACGTTCACGAAGTGTTTCAACAATATCTTCGTCCATACCGTCAATTTCTAACATCTCAGCCGCTGGTACGTAGGCAATTTCTTCTAACGTAGCAAAACCTTCTTCAGCTAATAAATTAGCGAAATCGTCATCGATATCTAGGTTATCAGTGAATAAAGAAATAACTTTATCGTTTTCAGCTTGATGTTTTTCATTCATGTCAGCAACAGTCATCACGTTTAGTTCCCAGCCAGTTAATTGGCTAGCTAAACGGATATTTTGACCACTACGGCCAATCGCCATTGCTAAGTTTCCTTCTTCAACCGCTATATCCATCGTGCCTTTATCTTCATCAACGATGATTGATGCAACTTCGGCTGGAGCCATAGCATTGATTACGTATTGAGCAGGATTATCATCATATAAAACGATATCAACACGTTCACCGCCAAGTTCAGTTGATACAGCCTGTACACGTGAACCACGCATACCAACACAAGCACCCACTGGATCGATACGTTTGTCGTTAGATTTTACTGAAATTTTAGCGCGTGAACCCGGATCTCGAGCACCACCTTTAATTTCTAACATTTCTTCGCCAATTTCCGGTACTTCAACACGGAAAAGTTCAATTAACATCTCAGGCTTAGAACGTGTAACTAATAACTGTGCGCCGCGAGTTTCTGTCTTTATTTCGTATAACAAACCACGAATACGGTCACCTGGACGGAATGTTTCACGAGGTAACATATCATCGCGATAAATAACGGCTTCTGCGTTATTACCTAAATCAATAATAATGCTATCACGGCTCGCTTTTTTCACAACACCCGTAACAAGTTCGCCAATTTGTTCTTGGTAAGCTTCAACAATAAGTGCACGTTCAGCTTCACGAATTTTCTGTACAATAACTTGTTTTGCAGTTTGCGTTGTTACACGGTCAAATTTAACTGATTCAATTTGATCTTCAACGTAGTCGCCAAGCTGGAGTTCTTCGTTATCGTATTGTGCTGCTGACAAACTCATTTCTGCAAATGGATTTTCTGCTACTGCGTCATCGGCAACAACTAACCATCGACGGAAAGTATCAAATTCACCATTTGAACGGTCAATAGCAACTCGTACTATAATGTCACCTTCATATTTTTTCTTTGTTGCTGTTTCTAAAGCGGTTTCCATTGCTTCAAAAATACTTTCACGTGGCAATGCTTTTTCGTTAGATACGGCATCTACAACCAGTAATATTTCCTTACTCATGCTACTTAGCCTTTTTAATCGTTTCTGAACAGTTCAACTTAAATTAATTTTATAAAGTTGAACAACTGCGTATTTAATTTAATTTTTATTCTTTGGTTATTTCTTTTTATTATGGTTAAAGACTAAATTAGCTTTAACAATATTACCAAGGACTAAATCATAATCTTCACCATCAACCGTCACGATTAATGTGTCATTTGCAATGGCAACTAAAACGCCTTTAAATTTGCGACGACCATTTAACGGAATAGATAGTTTTACTTCAATAATTTCACCAATCACGGCTTCATAATGAGGTTTGTCGAATAAAGGTCGATCTAAACCCGGTGACGAAACTTCTAAATTAAACTCACTGTTGATAGGGTCTTCAACATCAAGTATAGCGCCTACTTGACGGCTAACTTCCGCACAATCGTCAACATCAATACCATTCTCATGGTCGATAAATAAACGTAATACTGAATTATTACCTGCGCTAATATATTCAATCCCTAATAATTCTTTGCCAACTTCTTCAACAGCAGGACGTAACATGTCTGTCAATTTATGTTCAAACTTAGCCAATCATTTTCTCCAAATAAAATCTTACTTTGATTTCCTGTATCAACATTCAGATACAAAAAAAGGGCTTATAGCCCAGTAATTCTTAAAACTTTTCGTGCTGAAAAATGTTTCAGATACAAAAAAGCCCCATTCCGCGGGGCTTATATCACTGAACCCACGATGTTGATTTAACCTAGTGACTTATAAAATAAGCCGTCAAATCGATACAACAATATAAAATATATTTAATGGCTTTGCCTTGAAGCAATAACCGAAAAATGAATTTCAGTGAAATATTGTTATATTTAAGCTGGGCGAATTATATAGCGACTACTGTTTAATCGCAAGCCTATTTAATAGGATAAGCAATAAAAGGTTAACTTATATTCGTGATTCCTTTAACCATAATATATAGCCCTAAATAACAGCGAGTTAGTAATTGTTAATCAAGCGTGGTATAAATTAACACAAGACCAAATTTTGTAGTAAATCGACTTATATATGTATAGCTATTCTCAATTATTAATTCGCAACGTCATTTTAGGGATTTTTTTTAACATTTTGATCGCTGCAATGGTGGGATATTTTGTTTCTTCTTCTTTATCAAGTAAGCAGTTAGAAATTCAAAACTCAATTTCCGCAATTATTGAAACTTCAGATAAAAACAATCAAATAGAAAACGTACAAAAATTAATTAACTTATCTGATTTCCAAATATTTTCTCTAAAAAAAGAGACGAAAGAAATATTTAATCATAATATTCCATATGCCAACGTTATCTCGTCTTTAATATCACCTAAAGTAACTGTTATAACGACTGAGTATAAAACAAACGTTAGCTATCAACTTAACGTTAATAATTCAGCTGCACTCATCTTAAAGATTATATTAGTGTCAATCCTAGCGAGCTTAGTTGTTATTTTTGTTGCTTGTTCATTAAGTGTTAAACAAAGTAAAAAACTTGTTTTCGTCGTCAATAACAAAATAAAGGATGGTATTGCGCAAGTTATATCGATGAGTAAGCTTGAGCCTGATGATGAAATAATTGAGATTCCAGAATTAGCTTCAGGGTTAAAAAAAGTTGAAGCGCTGATCTCATCACATATTAATGATGCATCCCAGCTTGAGAAAAAAGCCTATATAGATCCTGTCACTAAACTTGAAAACCGTAATCGTTTCATCCAATTTTTTGCTAATGACGAAAACCAAGTAGGGTTTGGCGTTTTAGCGATAACGCGATGCTCTGAGCTCCAAACCATTAATCAAATACAAGGTTATGGAGAAGGCGATAAATATATTCAAAGAGTCGCTGAAATAATTAAAGGCGTAAGCGTTACCTACCGAGGGGCAAGTGTATATCGTCTTAACAGTTCAGATTTTGCAACATTATTACCTAATGTAACATTGAAAGAATCAGAAAACGCAGCAAATGAAATTTCGAGTAAGTTTAATGAATATCAACATGCATCTGACTTAGACTCAGTCGGTTATACTGGATTAGTTTATTTTGAAAAAGATAAACCATTAGGCGAATTGCTCGCGCTAGCAGATACGGGTATTAGTGTTGCTCAAACTCAGCAAATAAACTCTTGGTATTCGCAAAGCGATACTGACATTTTACAAAATTCTAGTTCAAATTACGGTAATCAGAATTGGCGTCAAGAGATAGATAACGTTTTAGAAAATCAACGCGTAAAATTACTCGTACAGCATATAAAGCCGAATAACCGCAATAATAAAGTATATGGTGAAGTGCTCGCTCGATTTTTAAACTCTAATGACGAAATGTTACCAACAGCTTCTTTTATCGCCATGGCAGAGAAACTTGACAAAATTGTAGCCGTTGACAAAATGATTGTCGAAAAAGTCATCAATGAAATTAAAGTAAAAAACCTCCATGATCATTCTTTCGGCGTGAACATAAGCTCACGTAGTATCCATGATGAGCACTTTTTAATTTGGTTAGAACGTCGTTTATTAAAAGAAGCTAACATTGCTTCCAAATTAATATTTGAAATAACTGAGTATGGGTTACAACAAAATATAAAAACGAGTAAACGTTTCATCGATATGATACATCGCGTTGGATCTCGTATTACGGTTGAACGCTTTGGCGTTGGTTTAACTTCATTTAAATTCTTCCGTGATTTAAAACCTGACTTTATTAAAATGGATAGTACTTATACACGTGATATTGATGATGATAAAAACAATCAATACTTTATACGTTTAATGGTGGATTTAGCACATAGATTAAGTATCACTGTTTTAGCGGAAAGTGTTGAAAGCCAAGAAGAAAAATTCACTTTAGAGAAATTATTTATTGACGGATGCCAAGGTTTTTATTTAGGTAAACCAGAAGCTATTTAGTTGATTACGTCTGAAACGTAAATTATTCACAACAATATTGCATAATGACAGTACATAGATAATGCATATGCAACTAAATTTAAGGCATTGAGCAGTTGTCATCTGACCAATAAAGTCGGATAATAGCGTGAATTATCTCATAAAATTAATTTTCAAATGATAGATTATCTATTGCTGTTAGTTGGCACTGTATTAGTCAATAACTTTGTACTCGTAAATTTTTTAGGTTTATGCCCATTTATGGGGGTATCCTCGCGTACTGAAACAGCTATTGGTATGTCATTTGCCACCACCTTTGTAATGACTCTCGCTTCATTGCTCAGCTATATCGTAACCACCTATATATTAGTACCACTCGGCCTTGAATATTTAAGAACCATAATGTTTATTTTAGTCATTGCCGTAGTTGTTCAGTTTACAGAAATGGTCGTTCATAAAACCAGTGCTAACTTATATCGCCTGCTCGGTATTTTTTTACCTTTAATTACCACTAACTGTGCCGTACTCGGTGTCGCTTTATTAAATTTTAACGAACAACATAATTTCCTTGAATCTATCGTTTACGGATTTGGCGCTGCCTTAGGCTTTTCTCTCGTGCTTATTATGTTTTCAGCCATGCGTGAAAAACTGGCTAATGCAGATATCCCAAAACCTTTTAAAGGTTCAGCAATAGCTATGATAACAGCCGGTTTAATGTCACTTGCCTTTATGGGTTTCACTGGATTGGTGAAGTTGTAATGAGTATGCTAATGACCACGTTAATGGCCATATTAGTACTTGGCTCAATGGCACTAATATTTGGCGCTATACTCGGTTTTGCCTCGGTAAAATTTCATGTTGAAGGTGATCCTCTTGCCGAACAAGTCGACGCGATATTGCCACAAACTCAATGTGGTCAATGTGGTTACCCCGGTTGTAAGCCTTATGCAGAAGCAGTTGCTAATGGCGAAGCAATAAACAAGTGTGCTCCTGGTGGTGAAGACACTATCAAAAAAATTGCAGACTTAATGGGTGTTGAACCACCGCCACTTGATGAAAACCATGATACTGACAACTTTCCTAAAGTGGCGTTTATTATTGAAGAAGATTGTATCGGCTGCACAAAATGTATCCAAGCTTGTCCTGTAGATGCGATTTTAGGCACAACTAAACAAATGCACACCATAATAGCCGACGAATGTACGGGTTGTGATTTATGTGTGGAACCTTGCCCGGTTGATTGCATAGTAATGATCCCAATACCTAAAACGCCACAGAATTGGCAATGGGATCTTAATAATATACCAGTAGTACAGCTTGATTAGGTGAGGATTCGTGGGATCAATTATTGAACGCATAAAGCGGGGACATTTTTGGACTTTTCATGGCGGAATTCATCCGCCAGAGCAAAAGTTCTTAACCACTGACAAGCCGATCAGAGCGGTTAGTATACCGGATCAATTAATATTACCATTACAGCAACACATCGGTATTTCTGCAGATTTACAAGTAAATGTTGGTGATAAGGTATTAAAAGGCCAACCGCTCACTATTAGCACCCACCCGATGGCAGTACCCATTCATGCACCCACCAGTGGAACGATTAGCGCGATAAAAAATGCAGTTATTGCTCACCCATCAGGCTTAAGTGAATTATGTTTATTCATTACCCCTGACGGTAAAGATAAATGGCGAGAACGCCAAATTTGTACTGATGTATCCAAACTAACCAGTAATAATTTAATTGATAAAATTTCATCAGCTGGCATATCAGGCATGGGCGGTGCCGGCTTTCCTACACAAGTTAAAGTTAGCACTCGAGAAAAAATAAAATTCTTAATTATTAATGCCGCAGAGTGTGAACCTTACATCACAGCTGACGACTTATTAATTCGCGAACATAGCCCTTCAATTATCGATGGTATTAATATTCTTAATACCATACTTTCACCCGAGCATATTCTGATCGGTATTGAAGATAATAAACCTGAAGCAATAAAAATATTAAAAAAATTAGCAGCTAATAATAAAAAAATTCAGGTGTGTGTACTTCCAACTAAGTACCCTTCTGGTGGCGAAAAACAATTAATTCAATTATTAACTGGGCAAGAAGTCCCAGCAGGTGTTTTACCCAGTTCATTAGGGATTGTCATGCAAAACATTGCGACTTGTTTTGCTATTGCAGATGCTGTAATAAACGATATTCCTTTAATAAAAAGAGTGGTTACAGTAAGTGGGCAAGCTCTACAAAAGCCACAAAATGTTTGGTCTTTGCTTGGAACACCAGTAGGTTATCTATTAGAACAATGTGGTTATCCGAATAAAAATAAAAAGCACATTATTATGGGTGGCCCAATGATGGGCTATAGTTTACCGACAGATCAAGTGCCTGTAGTCAAAACAACTAATTGCATACTTGCACCGAGTGAAAAAGAAATATCGTCGCCCTATTCAACAGGAACCGGTGAAGTTGAATGTATTCGATGTGGTCAGTGTAGTGATGTTTGTCCCGCTCAATTATTACCCCAAGAATTGCAATGGAGTGCTAAAGCTAAAGATCATCAACAACTTAATAAATTGAATTTATTTGATTGTATTGAATGTGGTGCTTGTGCTTATGTTTGTCCGAGTCAAATTCCTTTGGTCAATTATTACCGCATTTCAAAGTCTGAAATTCGCGAGCAAAAGCAACTTGATATAAAGGCAGAACATGCAAAAGTAAGATTTGAAGCACGAAAAGAGCGCTTAGCACGAGACAAAATAGCAAGAGAAGAAAAACAAAGAATTGCAGCAGAAGCACGTAAAGCGCGCATGAATTCAGGAACAACTGAAGCAAAAAGTGAACTATCAGCTGTTGCACAAGCTTTAGCACGTGTAAAAGCTAAGAAAGCACAAACGAATGTTCAAACGCCTGCAAATGAAGAAATATCTTCGTCAAATGTGGCTCAAAAAAGTCAAGTAGCTGCAGCTATTGCTAGAGCAAAAGCTAAAAAGCTTGCGGCTCAAAAAAACATAACCAGTGAAAAAACGATACCTGCTGGCGAAAACATCGATACTCCAAAGGTAGTTGACGATAAAAAAGCAAAAATTGCTGCTGCTAAAGATATAACTTTTGACGATAACCCTATTCACGAGAAGAATGAACAAGTAAGTATTACAGAACAAGCGGTTGTCGATAAAAAGGCTAAAATTGCTGCCGCAGTGGCGAAAGCAAAAGCTCGAAAACTTGCAGAAAAAGCTGATGTTAAAGATGTAACTGTTGACGATAACCCTATTCACGAAAAGAGTGAACAAGTCAATAATGCAGAACAGGTGGCTATCGATAAAAAAGCAAAAATTGCTGCCGCAGTGGCGAAAGCCAAGGCAAGAAAACTTGCTGCACAACAAGCTAAATCAGCCGCTAATCCTAGCGATGAAATAACAAACGAACAACCGAAATCAGAGTCGATATAAAATTATGGCCTTTTGGATAG
>CAJWBY010000175.1 GCA_913020705.1 uncultured Colwellia sp. | reverse complement strand
CTGCTTCAAGGTGAAGAGTGTTGTCGAGGAGCCGTGTGCGTAAATAGCGCAAGCACGGTTCTGAGAGGGGCGTGGTACGCAACTGATGAGAAAAGCAATGGTTAGAAAGCACATGGTAGCTACGTGTAGCGAAGTGACAATAAAAGTATTATCAAATCATTGACTCGCTTATCAGGAGAACCCATCTACTCGACCAGCCAACTTGATTTGACTGGCAGCATCGGTTTTTTATTTTCAAGCTGGCTGACCCCTTGATTTTTTTAGTAGATGAGAATGGTGTGATTGACAGTATTTATTATGGCAAAGACGGTGGCGATCACTTGTCATTTGATAAGATAAAGGCCTTTGTGGCAGTTAGTCGTTGAAGTGATGTATCACCATTTATTGACTGGCTCAAAGCGGTTAATTTGATATTCGGTCGTATTAAGCATCCCACCATGCTCCATCTTTCATCCCTTTAATATCTGAGTGACCAGATGTATGATATTTTTTTAAATTGAATTGAACACTTGTTACAGCAATCACGAATATTTTCTTTTCCTCGATCAAGATAACCCCAGATCACATAGCTTGCTTTATTAAGATAGTCTCCTTTCACTAAATCATAAGAACATGAGAGGTCTATATGTCTTAAGATATTTAGAAGATTAGCTCTCATAAAAAAATTGTCGTTTAGGAAAAAAATAAATCTCTTACAAAGATAGCAACAAACTTTTTTAATGGGCCGTGGTCGAGAAATTCAGAAAATGAAAGAAGGTCATCCATTTAAACAAACATGTAGACAAGTAAAGTTTTATTTCTCTGATCTAATAATATAGAGGTGAAGTTTGATCCCATATATCATGCACGATAGATCATGGCCTAAGTAATACACATATTTAAGTATCACAAAGTCTTTCTGCCGATTAACATCCATTTCTGAAAAAGATAAGAGTAAAACGAAAAAGCACATTAACAGTGACATTAAGTCAGCAAAAGTACCCATCCAAGCAGGGAGCCCTGGAGGTGGACATTTACATTTTTCAGCCATAAATTACTCCCGCTACTCTTCGTCAGTTGTATTTATAGCTCGCTTACCTTCGGCAAGATAGTTTTTCAGTAACCCTTCTATTACTCTTGGATTTTGACCGTCTTGAATACCTAAAATGGCATCAAGTATCAATTCTTGATTCATTTGCTCTTCTGCTAATCGTAACTTTAATTTTGCGGCAATTGGAATGGCTATAACGTTAGCCAGAAAAGCTCCATATAGCGTTGTTAATAGTGCAACAGCCATTGCTGGACCAATAGATTTTGGATCATCCATATTTGATAGCATCGCTACCAAACCAATTAAGGTACCAATCATGCCCATTGCAGGCGCTACGTCAGCAAGCGACATCATCATGCCTACGCCTGTTTCATGACGTTCAGTGGTGAGCTGTATATCTTTTTGTAACGTTCCACGCACTACATCGGCATCATGCCCATCAACAAGCATGTCGACGCCTTTTTGCATAAAGCCATTAGTAATTTCAGCTTCTTCTAATGCTAAAAAACCACCTTTACGTGCAGCGTCAGCCATTTCAACTGATTTTTCAATAAGTTCATCAGGCTGTTCAATTTTGAACATAAAAGCCTTACCAATAATTTTGCCGAGACCAAAAAACTGACCAAGATTGTAATTAGATAAGACAACAAATATTGAACCACCAAAAACAATAATTAATGACTGAGTATCAATAAACATACTGATATCACCAGACAACATCATCGCCATAATGAGTAAGCCAATCGCGCCTACTACACCTAATATTGTTGCTATATCCACAAAAAGCCTCCACAAAGAAATAAAACGTATCGTCGTATTATTTGATAATACATTAAGGTATTACGATACGCGAATACTTATATTTTTATATACCCAAACGATATAAGTTTATTATCGCCCATATTGTCAATAACTTAAGGAATTAATCGCTATTATTAATTTTAAATTTATTACAACAAGTAATAGCTCAAATATACTTAACGTTAGATATTCAAACGCTTTTAAATATAGGTACAAAATTTAATTAAGTAAATGCCCAAAGATTAGCTATTTATAATCCAGAACACTTGTCAAACCCTACACCCGTCAATATAAGAGCGGTATAACAAGCTAATGAATATTTTATATAAAGCAGGACTTGATAATTAGAGATTGAATGACTTGAAGTTGATTGATTAATTATTGGGTTTGGTATAAATTTGCGCCTAGATATTTAATCACAGTGATCCTCGTTAATGGCTAAGAAAAAATTAGAAAATTTAAGCTTTGAAGAATCACTTTCAGAGCTCGAAACTATTGTTCAAAATTTGGAACAAGGTGAACTGAGTTTAGAAGATTCAATGACGCTTTTTGAACGTGGCTTAAACCTAAGTCAAGCTAGTCAAGAAAAGTTAAAAAATGCTGAACAAAAAATTCAAATATTACTCACTAAAAATGGTAAAACTCAACTAGAAACCTTTGAAGGTGAATCTGACAATACGAGTAACGATTAGTGACCCAATTAAAACAACTCGATTTATATCAAACTCGCATTAACGAATATCTTGCAGACAAATTAGCCACATATGAAATAAATGATGAAAGATTATGGTTAGCCATGCAATATGGGTTATTGATTGGTGGCAAGCGTATGCGTCCTTATTTAAGCTACATAACGGGTGAAGCTCTTGGACTTGAGTTATCTGATGTTGACGGTATTGCCGCAGCATTAGAATGCATTCATGCATTTTCATTAATACACGATGACCTACCTTCTATGGATGATGACGATTTACGTCGTGGTCAACCAACCTGTCATAAAGCCTTTGATGAAGCCACTGCAATATTAGCCGGTGATAGTTTACAAACCCTTGCTTTCGATATTTTAGTTAACCATAACTTTAGTGTTCAAGCAGAACCTAAGCGCGTTAGTTTAATTCGTCAATTAGTTCAGGCTTCAGGTTACCAAGGTATGTGCGGTGGACAGGCACTCGATATTTCTGCAACGAATAAAAAAATCTCACTTACTGAATTAGAAAAACTGCATTCCCTAAAAACAGGTGCCTTATTAAAAGCATCAGTGACTATGGTTGCAGAAATAAGCGACCACATCACAGATGATGAAAAGTACCAATTAGCTATTTATGCAGAACATGTTGGTTTAGCCTATCAAGTACGTGATGATATAATTGATATTATTTCGAGTGACGAGGAGTTAGGAAAACCAGCAGGTTCAGACGTTTCAGCCAATAAAAGTACCTACCCTGCGCTTCTAGGTTTGGAAGGTGCTCAACAAAAAGCTGACAACTTATATCAACAAGCACTTCAAGCTTTAGCGACTTTACCCTACAATACAGATAACTTAGCTGAATTTGCGACGTTTATTATAAAACGCGCACATTAATCCGCTCTAGCAATTTAAAGAATAAATAAAATAATATGAATATAAATCTTGCCGACTACCCTTTATTGGCCAATATAAATTCTCCTGACGATCTACGTATGTTAGATCAAAGCCAGTTACCTCAGGCCAGTAAAGAACTACGTAGTTACTTATTAAGTTCGGTAAGTAAAAGTAGTGGGCATTTTGCTTCAGGTCTAGGCGCCATCGAATTAACGGTAGCTTTACATTATGTGTATAAAACGCCGTTCGACCATCTTATTTGGGATGTTGGGCACCAAGCTTACCCACATAAAATATTAACGGGACGCCGAGATCAATTGCATACGATTCGTCAAAAAGATGGTTTGCATCCTTTCCCGTGGCGCGAAGAAAGTGAATACGATGTATTAAGCGTTGGACATTCAAGTACCTCAATTTCGGCAGCATTAGGCATGGCTGTTGCTGCAGAAAAAGAAGAAAAAAATCGTAAAGTTGTCGCTGTAATTGGTGATGGTGCAATGACTGCAGGCATGGCTTTTGAAGCACTCAATCATGCAGGTGATATCAAAAGTGACATGTTAGTTATTTTAAATGACAACGAAATGTCAATTTCAGAAAACGTCGGAGCACTGAATAATCACTTCGCAAAAATGTTATCGGGAAGCTTATACACTGGAATTCGAGAAGGTAGTAAGCGCATACTTAACAATATTCCTCCCATTAAAGAATTAGCAAGTCGTGCTGAAGAGCACTTAAAAGGTATGGTTGTACCCAGTACATTTTTTGAAGAGTTGGGTTTTAACTATATTGGTCCTATTGATGGTCATGATGTTAATGGCTTAGTCGATACCATCACCAATATGCGCAATTTAAAAGGGCCTCAAATTCTGCATATTGCCACTAAAAAAGGCAAGGGTTATCACGCAGCAGAACAAGATCCAATTAAGTATCATGCAGTGCCTAAATTTGATCCCGCTCAAACTAGCTTACCTATGAGCAAACCAAGCTTGCCGACTTATTCCAAAATATTTGGCGACTGGCTCTGTAAAACCGCTGAACAAAATAATTCACTCGTTGCCATCACGCCAGCAATGCGTGAAGGTTCTGGCATGGTTGAATTCAGCCAACGTTTCCCTAATCAATATTATGATGTTGCCATAGCCGAACAGCACGCAGTTACTTTTGCTGCCGGTTTAGCGATTGGCGGTAACAAGCCTGTTGTAGCAATATATTCAAGCTTTTTACAGCGTGGTTACGACCAGTTTATTCACGATATTGCTATACAAAACTTACCTGTACTCTTCGCGATTGATCGCGCAGGTATTGTAGGCGCAGATGGACCAACCCATCAAGGTTCATTTGATTTAAGTTTTATGCGCTGTGTTCCAAACATAGTGATTATGGCACCTTCGGACGAACGTGAATGTCAACTAATGCTCACCACTGGCTTTAAACATAATGGTCCTGTGGCGGTCCGTTATCCAAGAGGCTCAGGTAATGGTGCACTTTTACCTGATATAAACGAAACCATAGAAATAGGTAAAGCGAATACTATTTTTGAGACGATCGCTGATAGCGCTAAACCTGCTTGTGCCATTTTAAATTTTGGTAGCACTTTAGATGAAGCTAAAATTTCAGCTAAAGAACTCAATGCAACTTTGATTGATATGCGCTTTGTTAAACCACTTGATTTAACACTTATCGATGATGTTGTAAAAAATCATGATGTGATTATTACTGTTGAAGATAATGCAATTGCGGGTGGTGCCGGTTCAGGTGTTAATGAATATATTCTTAGTCAAGGTATCGCGATTAAAATATTAAATATTGGTTTGCCTGATAGTTTTATCAAACATGGTACTCAGCAAGAAATTCATCAAGAGCTTGGTTTAGACAGCAAAGGTATCATTGATAAAATCAATGCTTTTATTAAACTCTAAGCGTTATAACTTACGCTTCAATTTTTCAAAATATTAGCATCAATAATTAAAACTCATCTATAAATTAATTTTATAGATGAGTTTCTCATCAAACAACTATTCAGCTATATATTCAACAACTTCAAGGCCAAAACCAGATAATGAATGGTACTTGGTTTGTGAGCTTAATAAACGCATTTTACTTACGCCTAAGTTTGAAAGGATTTGAGAGCCAACTCCAACGTTACGAGAACCTACATGGCGCTTGATTTCATTAACCTCTTCACCTGCATCAATCTTCGCATACTTTTCTACTTGTGCGATAAGTTCGGCTGTAGATTCATGTTTACCCAATAAAACTAATACGCCTCCTTCTTTAGCAATTTTTTCTAAAGCATTTGCCATTGGCCACTGGGCTACACTTTCACGCTGACTGAATAATAAGTCTCTAAAAGTGTTTTCTAAATGAACACGCACTAACGTTGGATTTTCTGCTTTAATTTCGCCTTTCGTTAACGCAAAGTGTGCTTGACCATCAATGGTGTCTTTAAATACGGTTAAATCGAACTCACCGAATGCTGTTGGTAACTTACATTGAGAAACGCGTTCAATAGTCGTTTCATTAGCATTTCGGTATTCAATTAAATCAGCAATTGTCCCCATTTTTAAATCATGCTTTTCCGCGATGACTTCTAAATCAGGTCGACGTGCCATTGTGCCGTCTTCATTCAATATTTCAACAATAACCGCCGCAGGCTCTAAGCCAGCTAGACGTGCTAAGTCAGTACCAGCTTCAGTGTGCCCTGCGCGATTCAAGACGCCGCCATCTTTAGCAATTAACGGAAATATATGACCTGGTTGAACAATACTTAAATGGTTAGCATCTTTGGCAACTGCAGCTAATACTGTCGTTGCGCGATCACCGGCGGAAATACCAGTAGTTACGCCTTGTGCTGCTTCAATTGAAACAGTGAAGTTTGTACTGAACTGAGCGTCATTTTTTTCGACCATTAACGGCAGCTTTAACTCTTGGCACTTTTCAACAGTCATTGGCATACAAATTAAACCACGACCGTGAGTCGCCATAAAATTAATAGCTTCTGGCGTAACTTTTTCAGCAGCCATAATGAAGTCGCCTTCATTTTCTCTGTCTTCGTCATCCATCAAAATGACCATTTTACCTAGAGCAATATCGTCAATAATTTCTTGTGGGGTATTTAAATTCATGATCATCTCTTTTTATTTAATATAGCCACTACGAGCTAATAATTCATGGGTTACACCTGAACTTTTACTTTCAGGTGAACTATGTTCCTTGCGAGTTAATAAACGCTCAATGTAACGTGCGATTAAATCAACTTCTAAATTCACTTGGGTGCCAACTTGGTAATGGGCAATAATTGTTTGTTCGGTTGTGTGTGGCACAATCGTTATACGGAATTTATCAGCTGTTATACTATTTACGGTTAAACTCGTACCATCTATGGTAATAGATCCTTTTTCGGCGATATAAGGTGCTAAATCACTCGGCATATCTAGCCAGTATTCAATACTATTACCGTTATGTTCAATTGAAGTAATTGCAACCATTGCATCAACATGACCAGAGACCATATGCCCACCAAAACGCGTAGTAGGTAACATCGCTTTCTCTAAGTTAATCTTTTGACCCGTTTTATAATTAACAAAACCTGTACGTGTTAACGTTTCATTTGAAACATCAGCACTAAAACTTGATGAGTCAAAGGCAACGACCGTTAAACAAATACCATTATTGGCTATCGAGTCACCCAATTTAACGTCACTCATATCGAGTGTTCCGGTTGAAATAACAAGTCTTGCGCCCTGACCGGTAATATTTATGGCTTGAATTGTGCCAATCGCTTCAATTATTCCTGTAAACATAATCACTCTTTAAGTCATTTTTAGGTCGAGTTAAACTCAACATAATACTAAAATTTCAATGTGAAAATTTAGCAATAATACGGATATCTTTGCCAATCATACGTAGATCACTAATATTTAGTTCTTTGGCTTGGCTCAAGTTTTCAATCGTAGTCATATTTACCAAGCTTTGACTATCAGCCCCCATCAATTTTGGGGCTTGATATAAAATCAATTCATCAACTAAATTTTGCTCAATAAAAGCACCCGCTAAACGAGATCCAGATTCAATTAATACATCGTTTAAGTTTAGCTTAGCTAAATATTCTAATAAGGCGCGTAAATCTATATGCTGTTTACTTTTTGATTTTTGATCAAAGGGTAAACATACTTGTTTTACAAAATGAGGCCATTGATGAATGTTTTCAATGGTGTTTCTAATTAATATTATGGGCCCACTTTCTTTGAACAAAGCTAAGCTAGGCGTCAAACGGTTTTTTGAGTCGATGACTATTCTAATTGGCTGCCTAACTAATTCCTTTTGATAGCTATTTTTCAGCTCTCCAAATTCAGACCATCGAACCGTCATTTTCGCATCATCAATTAATATACTATCGGCACCACTAATAATTGCACAACTTTGAGCGCGTAACCGCTGAACATCTTGTCGAGCTTGAGGTGACGTTATCCATTTGCTTTCACCATTTTTCATTGCGGTTTTACCGTCTAAGCTCGCCGCTAACTTACAACGAACATAGGGTAAACCTGTGGTCATTTGTTTTATAAAACCGATATTTAAATTTTCTGCCGCCTGAGTTAATAACCCATGCTGGTTAGAGACTCCTGCTTGTTCAAGCATTTTCAGCCCATTGCCCGCTACTTTAGGGTTTGGATCAACCATAGCGGCGATGACATGCTTAACCCCTGCTTTAATTAACCCTTGGGCACATGGCGGGGTTCTTCCAAAATGACTGCAAGGTTCAAGCGTTACATAAGCTGTTGCACCTTGTGCATTGTTGCCAGCCATTTTTAGTGCGTTCACTTCTGCGTGACCTTCACCTGCTTTTTGGTGGAAACCTTCACCAATAATCTCACCATTTTTTACTAGTACACAACCCACTCGAGGATTAGGCGATGTCGTGTAATGACCTCGCTTAGCAAGTGTTATTGCTCGCTGCATAAAACGGTAATCATCAGATGAAAATTGGGTCATATTATTTTTCATCGCACTCTTTGTCATTTCCTAGGCGAGCAATCTCTTCACCAAACTCTCTAATATCTTCAAAAGACCGATAAACTGAAGCAAATCGTACATAGGCCACTTTATCTAATTCTTTTAGTTGTTCCATAATGATATTACCAAGTAACTCACTAGACACTTCTCGCTCACCTGTGGCGCGTAATTGCGACTTAACTTTATTGATAGACAATTCAACTTGCTCAACACTTACCGGGCGTTTTTCTAATGCCCTCACTAAACCGTTACGCATCTTATCTTCATTGAAAGGTTCACGAGAACCATCATTCTTAATGATGCGAGGCATAACTAGCTCAGCAGTTTCAAACGTAGTGTACCGCTCATGGCAGGCTAAGCATTCACGACGACGGCGAACTTGGTGGCCATCAGAAACCAAACGGGAATCAATAACTTTGGTGTCTAAAGCTCGGCAAAAAGGACAATACATGGGAAGCTCCAAAAA
>CAJWBY010000174.1 GCA_913020705.1 uncultured Colwellia sp. | reverse complement strand
ACAGCTCGTTTGACTCTATTGGACTTCATATTACATAAATTGATTTAACAAATTAAATAATGTAATGTGAATTCAATCTACATGCTAGCCTAATCTGAATAGTTCAAATACATATTTTTAACCCGAGATGCTATTCTATCTCTAAACTCAGGAGGAGATAACACCTCTACTTTTTCTCCATATTGCATAATATGATTTTCAATCTCATAATTAATTATTAATTTTAATGTAACTATTACATAACCTTCAAAAACTTCAACATTATTACCTTGAGATCCATGAATTGGTTTAGTTTTGATATAAATATTCCACTAGGTAGCACTAAACTCCGTCCGAATTCACAAACGGTTGCTAATAGAGAAATAAAATTAGCTACTGTATCTAAAAATAAAGCACTAAATATACAGCCTTTGTCACCAAAAGAATCTGAATTAGTGGTTAATGGTAAGTCAGCTGATGAATTTCCACAAAAACAGCTAAGTGGTACCACTAATACCAGGCAGGCAAGTACCAGCCGTAACAATATAGTTAATCTTGAAAGCATCGAAAAATTTGCAAAGTATGTAACCGATTATGGATTTGAATCAGTCAGTATCGGACTCAATGAAACTGAGAATGGTTTAGTTGTCGAGTTTGAAAATAATTTATACAACCGTAATGAAGATGATGCAATCAATGTTATGGCGCGTTTGATAAGTCAAAAGTTACCCATTAATACTGAACTTAACCTGCTTAATTACGGCTTAGTAGTACAAACAGTAAATCTTGAATTTACTGAAAATTCAGTACTTGATGTAAATTCAAGGGAAACTAAAAGTTCGGAAAACTATTTATTGAATTTGTTACCGGGTAATAATGACAAATGGTTAGTCAATAATGCTTCTAGCGCTTATTTTACACCGAGAATTACGTTCGCGCCTGCAATAGCAAGCTTAGTTGGTACTGAGTATGGAGCTCTTGACTATCAACTTATTGCGAGTGTAAACCCACAAATGTCAATTTGGCCAGGTGCGGTAATAGATATACGTTACTTAAGTAGCACTTTATTGGCTACAGACGATTTTGATGATAATGAGTTTATTATGAATCGCTTTAGTCTTTATAACGGTATTGATCGACGTTTAATACATCAAACCTTTTCTCTACCGCTAAATGTTTTTACGCAGTTTTCGTTTGGACGAATTTACGGTAATACAGACGGTTTACTTAATGAAACACGTTATATCACTGATAATGGTAATCATCGTTTTAGTCTATTACTAGGTGACTTTAAAGATAAAAAAATAGGAAGAAGGCCACAAGTTAGCCATCAACCTAGACTTGCTAAATATCGTTTTCGTTACAGACCACTAAATTGGGATATGGAAGTCACTGCCGGTGAATATTGGCAAGGTGATAAAGGGTTTACAGTGAAATCGTCACATTGGTTTGGTAATACTCAAATTAACATGCAATATAAACGTACTAAATTTGATGAAATAGATGGCGGTGAAGAAGAAGATTTCTTTGCTATCGGTTTCTCTATTCCGTTAAATTTTGGTAAGTCGATGAATTCTAAATACGGTTTTCAAATTAAAGGTATTGAGCAGTGGAACTATAGTGTTCAAACCTCGTTAACCGATAAAAATACCGGTAATTCAATTAAAACAGGCTTTGGGATAGAGCCAGCGCTTTACCACAATTTGAATCAAGCATACTTTAACCGTGATAGGTTCTAGCATAAACTTAGCTAACTTATGCGAGATAGTTATTTAGTTAATTATTTCTTTCGCATGAGTATGGTATATAATTTCCGCATTAAAAACTGTAAGTTTTAAAAGATCATAATAGGGCATCTATGAATAAGAATAAATTAACACATTTAAAAGCATTGGAAGCTGAGTCAATTCAAATAATGCGTGAAGTAGCAGCTGAATTCGATAACCCCGTTATGCTTTATTCGATAGGAAAAGATTCGTCAGTTCTTTTGCATCTAGCACGTAAGGCTTTTTATCCAGGTAAAATGCCTTTTCCGTTGATGCATGTTGAT
The DNA here is from genome assembly GCA_913020705.1 of uncultured Colwellia sp. The sequence continues at coordinate 6,953 of CAJWBY010000174.1, read as the reverse complement.
ACCACTTGGAAATTCAAAGAAATGATTGAATTTCGTAACAATTTAGCTGATAAGTATGACTTTGACTTAATTGTACATAAAAACCCTGAAGGGATGGATATGGGAATCGGCCCATTTACTCATGGTAGTGCAAAGCATACCGACATCATGAAAACGCAAGGTTTAAAACAAGCACTAGACATGCATGGTTTTGATGCTGCTTTTGGTGGTGCCCGTCGTGATGAAGAAAAATCTCGAGCTAAAGAACGCGTATATTCATTTCGAGATAAAAATCATCGTTGGGATCCTAAAAACCAACGCCCAGAACTTTGGGATATCTATAACGCTAAAGTAGATCAAGGCGAGAGTATTCGTGTTTTTCCTCTGTCTAACTGGACAGAACTTGATATTTGGCAGTATATCTATCAAGAAAACATTGAAATGGTTCCATTATACTTTGCAGAAAAAAGACCTGTTGTTGAGCGAGATGGCGCGTTAATCATGGTAGATGACGAACGTATGCCTTTAAATGAAGGCGAAGTACCTGAAATGAAATCGGTACGTTTTAGAACACTCGGTTGTTATCCGCTTACCGGCGCTGTTGAATCCACCGCCACAACATTACCTGAAATTATTCAAGAAATGTTATTAACAACCACGTCTGAACGACAAGGTCGAGTAATCGATAATGATTCTGCGGGATCAATGGAAAAGAAAAAAATTGAAGGGTATTTTTAATGGATAATCAAGACACATTATTAGCAACAGACATCGAAGGTTATTTAAAGCAGCATGAAAATAAAGACATGCTACGTTTTATTACTTGTGGCAGTGTAGATGACGGAAAGTCGACATTAATAGGCCGTTTACTTTTTGATAGCAAAATGATTTTTGAAGATCAAATGGCTGCTATTGAAAAAGATTCTAAAAAGTTTAATACCACCGATGGTGATTTCGATTTAGCATTACTTGTTGACGGCTTACAATCTGAGCGTGAACAAGGCATTACAATTGATGTAGCGTATCGTTATTTTGCTACAGAGCAGCGTAAGTTTATTATTGCCGATACTCCTGGTCATGAGCAATATACACGTAATATGGTTACGGGTGGTTCTACTTGTGATTTGGCGATTATATTAATTGATGCACGTCATGGTGTTCAGGTGCAAACGCGCCGTCATTCATACATTTGTTCATTGTTGGGTATTAAGCATGTTGTTATCGCTATTAATAAAATGGATGCTGTAGATTATGATCAAGCGGTATACCAAAAAATTAAAAGTGATTACCGAGAATTTGCCAAAGCATTAAATATTGAAGATGTTCGTTTCGTTCCTATTTCTGCCTTAAAAGGCGATAACGTGGTAAACGAAAGTGAGCATATGTCTTGGTATCCAGGTTCACCTTTACTTAAATTATTAAATACGGTTCAAATTAACGGTGAAAAAAGCGATAGTTTCCGTTTTCCTGTTCAATATGTAAGCCGTCCTAATTTAGATTTTAGAGGCTTCGCAGGTACAATTGCTTCAGGTGAAATCCGTGTTGGCGATACTATTGTTGCGTTGCCTTCAGGTAAGCAGAGTAAAATTAAATCAATCGTTACTTTTGATGGCGAACTTGAAACGGCATATGCCGATATGGCCATTACATTAACACTCGAAGATGAAATTGATGTAAGTCGTGGCGATATGCTTGTTCGACCACATGAACAGCCATATTCGGCATCTGCTTTTAGTGCAGATGTTGTATGGATGGATGAAGCCGCTTTACAAATTGACCGCGAATATATTATTAAAGTGGGCACTAATGTTACGGTAGGTTCTGTTGAGAAAATAGAATACAGCGTAAATGTTAATACCATGGAAAAGCAAAATGTATCAAATTTGACGTTGAATGAAATAGGACGATGTAATTTTACGGTAAACAAAGCAGTACAATTTGATGCCTATGAAGATAATCGTCAAACAGGCGCTTTTATTATCATTGACCGTTTAACGAATGCAACAGTGGGCGCTGGTATGATAGCTTCACCGTTGGCTGATTCGGAAAAGAAACAGTCTCAAAATTACAGTGAGTACGAACTCGAACTTAATACATTTGTTCGTAAGCATTTTCCTCATTGGGGAGCAAAAGACTTAACGGCCTAATAGCCAAGTTATAAACATTTGAGCTTCTATTAGCGAGTAACGAACAAAAATTAACTGCGAGGAAAATAGTATTTTCCTCGCAGTTTCTTATTTTTAGCTCGTAATGAATATTCGTCTCTAGCGTTTTATTAAAACTAAAAGGATTAATTTTTTTGAATCTAGATGCAGTATGCGTATTATTAATTTTCATTAGTACGATTATAGGCTTGATAAAATTTCAAAAGCAGCCGGGTAAAGTTTTTGGTTTTACTTTTTTTGCCTTAATTATATTCGGACAAGTTTCAAATGAAACCGTGCTCGCGAGCATGTCTAATAAAGGTTTGATTACGCTTGTTTTATTAATGTTATGTTCTTTAGCATTAGAGAAAACAAGATTGTTACGAGTATTAGCAAGCAAGGTGTTATTCGTAAGTTATGCTAAAACATGGATCAGGCTTTTCAGTTTAACCGTCATTTCTTCTGCTTTTTTGAATAACACTGCGGTTGTTTCAACCATGCTGGCACCTATTCGAAATAACCCTTATCACCCTGCAAGTCGCTTATTGTTACCATTATCTTATGCTGCAATTTTTGGTGGCACGTTAACCTTAATTGGTACATCAACAAATTTAATTGTTAACAGTTTGGTGCTAAATGCCGAACTTCCAGCTTTAGGTTTTTTTGATTTTTTTCCTGTCGGTATTTTATTGGTCATAACGTGCGGAACCATGTTATGGTTTTTATCCAAATATTTACCAAAAACCAATATAAAATCAACGATAGAAACCTCTTATATACTTGACGCTAAGGTTGAAGTTAGCTCAGCTTTAATAGGAAAAACCGTTGAAGAAAACGCTTTAAGGCATTTAGACTCGTTATTTCTTATTGAAATAATACGAAACGGCCAGTCTATTGCACCGGTTACACCGGAACAAATTATCAGTGTTAACGATAAGCTTATATTTAATGGCGACGTAACTAAAGTAAATCAACTTAAACAATTTGATGGCTTAACAGTTTTTGCCCATAAACAAGGGCTAGCTGATGACAACTTAACTGAAGTCTTTGTTCGTCCTGAAAGTGTGCTAATTAATAAAACGTTGAAAGGCGTTGGTTTTAGAGCTCAATTTGACGCTGCTGTTGTTGCCATAAAAAGAGACGGGCAAGCCGTTACAGGAAAGCTCGGAGATGTAAAGTTACGCCCTGGTGACTACTTAGTACTCGCAACGGGTCAAGACTTTAAAGCTAGAAACAATGTAGATAAAAACTTTATTGTCGTGAATGGTGTAGAACCAGAGTCAAAGCTAACGGGTAAAAAAGAAATATTTGTTGTTATAAGTTTCTTTTTAACGGTTGCGTTAAGCGCACTGGGTATTGTTTCGTTATTCAAAGGAATGTTAGTGCTATTTTCCTTTTTTCTTTTATCGAATTGCTTGTCAAAAGATGAAGTGCTTAGACGCTTCCCCATACAAATTTGGATCATTATCTCTACGGCTTTAATGCTGGCCAGTGCGCTGAATAATAGTGGATTGTTAGCTTTTTTCGAAAATATAACCTCGTTTTCAGGCGTTATTACGCCAACAATAGCCTTGGTGATTATATTTTTAATCACGGTATTATTAACGGAATTAGTGACTAATAATGCCGCCGCAGCATTAGTCTTTCCTATTGCGTATAGTTTAGCGATTAACTACGGTGTAAATATAACACCTTTCATTATGGCAGTAGCTTTTGGGGCGAGTGCTAGTTTTATAAGCCCTTATGGGTATCAAACTAATTTAATGGTATTTAGTGCAGGGCAATATAGGCTTATGGACTTTGTAAAAATAGGCGTACCCATTAGCATAATATATAGTATTACTGCACTGTGTAGTATTTTATACTTTTTTCCTTTTTAGTTATTAGTAGCTTTAGCGAATTTAATTAACAACACCAAATAAAGAATGTGAATTATGACAAAAACTAATCAAGAAAGTCCCTACATTGAAAAGAGTCATGTAGAAAAGTCGTCAGATGTTGTTTGGCATCAGCAAAGTGTCACTACAGAACAAAAATCTAGTTTGAAAGGTCATAAAGCTGTATTACTTTGGTATACAGGCTTAAGTGGTTCAGGTAAATCGACGGTTGCTAATGCTGTTGAACAAAAGTTATTAGAGCGTGGTTGTCATAGTTACCTACTTGATGGCGATAATGTACGACACGGCTTAAATAATGATTTGGGTTTCACTGACGAAGACCGAATTGAAAATATTCGCAGAATTAGTGAAGTCGCTAAGTTATTTGTCGATGCAGGTTTACTTGTTTCAACAGCATTTATTTCTCCGTTTCAAAAAGACAGAGATCAAGCAAGAGCTTTATTGAAAGATGCTATGTTTTTAGAGGTATTTATAGACACGCCGTTAGCTGTATGTGAAAGCCGAGATCCAAAAGGTTTGTATAAAAAAGCAAGAGCAGGCGAAATAGCAAACTTTACAGGCATTAGCTCTGTTTATGAATCACCTACCGATGCTGAAATACATGTTAAAACAGAAAGCTTATCTATCGAAAAATGTGCTGATTTAGTTGTCGCTGCTTTAATCGAAAAACAAATAATAAAAGCTTAGCTTTTATTCACAATTTAATATTATATTATAGATAATAAAAATAAAGGTTTTCCTATGAACTATGATGTATTTAATGGTGATGCTGACGGCATAATTGCTTTACTGCAATTACAATTAGCTAAACCAGTACTGAGTGTAAAAATTACCGGTGTTAAGCGCGATATTAGTTTACTTAAGCAAGTAACCGAAAGTAGTAATGAACATGACAGCAATGTTGATGAAATTCGCGTTTTAGATATATCTATGGAAAAAAATAAAACCGCATTAAATGAGTTATTAGCTAATGGCAGCAAAGTTACTTATATTGATCATCATCGTTCAGGTGACATTCCTGAAAATGATAATTTAGATGCACACATTGATTTAGATGCTAATACTTGTACGGCATTGATTGTTGATAAGCTATTAGAGGGACAGTTTCATGAATGGGCTATTTGTGCCGCTTTTGGTGACAACTTAATTGCCAAGGCTACTGAATTAGCAAAATTAGCTGGATTAAATGATACAGAATGTGCGGACTTAGAAACGCTAGGAACCTTAATTAACTACAATGGTTATGGTTCTCATATCGATGATTTACATTTTCATCCGTCAGCGTTGTTTGAATTGCTATTAGCTTATCCAAGCCCATTCGATGCTATAAAAGATGTCGACTCGCCTTATTACATTCTACAAAAACTCTATAACCAAGATCATGTAAAAGCTGTCAGCACAAAAGCATTTTATGATACTGAACTTGTTACCGCATTTGAATTGCCGGATGACACATGGGCAAGAAGAATTAGTGGTGTTTTCGGTAATGAACTCGCCAATATAAACCCTGATAAAGCGCACGCCATTTTTACCATAAATGCCGATAGCACTTATACCGTTTCGTTAAGAGCTCCATTGTCGAATAAACAAGGTGCTGGTGATATTTGTAGTCTGTTTGCTACAGGTGGCGGACGTGCAGCTGCGGCTGGAGTGAATGCACTTCCTAAAGAACAAATTAACGATTTTCTAGCTGCAGTAGATAATTATTACAGATAAGAAATAAAGTGGTCCACCCGACAGGAATTGAACCTGTGACCACACGCTTCGGAGGCGTGTACTCTATCCAGCTGAGCTACGGGTGGTTTGCTGTTTGAAGCGCGGCAAATACTATAATTAAACGTGAAAATTGTCTAGCTTTGTCGTCTTTATTTTCTATCCAGAAAGAAATTATATCAATCTCAATCAAACTTGATAAAAACAACTGAAAAAGATGTACATTATTCAGCAACAACCCTAAAGTATTGTCTATAATAATATTAGTTAATTTAACGCGTTATAGAATTACATATGAAATCATGGAATAGTTTTATTAGGTTGTTGATAGTAGGAATCACTATTTCTGCATCATTCTCTTCATTTTCGCAAAGTTACGATCTTGAACAAGTCATAGTTGAGCCTTACGCTGATACAATCAAGCGAACGGGGAAACTCGATTTTAAACGTACTTTAAACTTGTCTTTCAAAAGTAGTGGTTATTTAACTAAGTTATCTGTCGATGAAGGGCAGTACTTTAAAAAAGATCAGTTACTTGCTTCATTAGACACAACAGAATTACTTCAAAACAAAAATTCAACCTATGCTCAGTTATTACAAGCTAAGCGAGAAGTGAATCGTCAGCGAGAATTACTTAAAAATGAATTAAGCTCGCAACAAGAACTCGATCTGGCATTAACTAAAGTTGAAACAACGCGTTCAGCGTATCAAATTGCATTTTATAATTTAGAAAAAGCCCAAGTATACGCACCATTTTCTGGTGTAGTATTGAATCGATATACAGAATTAGGTGAGCTTCAGTCACCTGGCCGTGAAGTATTGAAAGTTGCTGCGTTAGATAAGAACTGGGTAATAAAAGTTGCACTTACCGGTAATGAAGTAAGCCAAGTACGTTTACGTCAAAGAGTTAATGTAAATATACAATCACTTGGCGTAGTAGTAGGTGAGGTAAGTAAAATACCTGCTATTGCCAACACTAGCGGTAATATGTTTGTTATAGAAGTATTACTGCCAAACCTTACATTAAAAAGTGGCATAGTCGCAGGGCAAATTGCCGAAATTACTATCGACTTTACCAGTGATAATTTTGTTTATCGTTTACCTATTTCCGCACTGATTTCCGTTGATGAGGCTGGCCAGGCTATCGTTATTATTGAAAATCAAAAAGAACTTACCTATCAGAAGTACGATATTTATCGCATAGATAATCAATTTGTCT
>CAJWBY010000173.1 GCA_913020705.1 uncultured Colwellia sp. | reverse complement strand
CGTATCAATATTCGTATGAAATAGGCACATGATCTGAACATCCTAATTATAGGTTTATTCAGACTTAAAGGACTATATCGTATCTTTGTTAACATTGAGCCTGTGACTTATTGAGTTAGCCAATTGCTGACTTTAGCTTTTGAGTTAATAACAGCAGAGCAGAGATTCTTAAGCTTCCTTTTTCATTTAAAACTTACATCCATTCACAACTAAAAATATAACTATTACTTTTGCATGGCGTTATATCTTAAATCCCAAAAGCGGACATTGGAATTATTTAAGTTTCAAACAAATTTAGAGTCTTAATTCTATGGCGGTTTAGCCTCCCAAGCGAGTTAGAAGTTTATGTCAGCTATATGATTGAAAAGTTGACCTTCATAACAGGGGAGCTTAATGTCTACTAAGCATAGAGAGGCCATTTTATGTCGCACTTCAAAGTTGATACTAAGGACCAAAATCCCCGTATAAACGTAACCACTCTGCAGAATTCCCCCATTGCGTTTGTCATCGTAAATAACCTAAAATGCTTGTAAAAGTAGCTATTTTTCACACCAGAACAAAGATAGTGCGCGAACAGCACAGTTGTTTATGAGTTTTCACACAGCCTAAGCTCATTACGGACGTTGACATTCAATTTCAAAACGGCAACTCTACGCTTTTACCGAACATTAGCATTGAGACCAAATTGGTCATTTAGAGACAACTACAGACAAACAGTATTAAATCAACTCAAGGACAAAATTTTGGCTAAACTATAAAACCGTGGCCAATTTAACTTGACCACGACACGCTTGTAATTCCAACTAAAATCCTACACTTTGTATAATAAAGGGTATATCTACAATTTTGTATCCGTGCATGTATTTGTGTACAATCAAAAAAGTTGTTTTTTGTATGTAAAGAAAAATACCTAAGACACATTGCCCAAGCCCACTTTTAATGTCGTTCGAATCAAAATTTAAATATAAGAAAGAACGTTCTTCCCTTTAGAAGAACGTTTAAATAGGGTGAAAAGTACTGGTGTATTTATATTAATCAAGAGGGATTTTTGTGGGGACAAGTAACTTGTATGTTTAGATTATTTGGGTGTTTATAAATGTCGGAATCATTATTCAATTTCCACGATTTAATTTTATTATTAACAAGTTTTGAGTGCATAGTTTTCGCTTTTATTATTTACGCTAATAAATTTTTGAACAAATATTCGTATACACTCTTTGCTTTATTCCTATTATCTCATTCGTTCATTGCGCTTCATGAACTGATCTTTTGGGGGGCCACTTTCCGAGAGTGGATTTTAGCATTATCTCCTAATTTATTTTTTATTTTTAATTTTTCTTACCTTTTAGATGGTCCTTTAATCTATTTATTTGTGTGTAGTTTGTTCATATCAAACTTTAAATTCACAAGAAAAAAACTTATACACTTCATTCCTGTAATCCTTTTTACTGCTTATATTTTTGTTGCTTTTTGGTTTCTGCAATATTCAGAAAAAGTCAACTTAATCAGAAGTTATGACATTGCCTATAGTTGGCATTATGTATTAATTGATTTGCTAATTAAGAGTGTTCGCATTACTTATGTCATTATCACCTTAAGGTTAGTGAAGCATTATATAAGTCGCGACACCGCACAATCAGCACCACAACGAACGCCTTGGATACAATATATATTAACCATATTTTTAGTCTTGTTGTTATGGGAGTGGTCATTAACAGCAATTAAGGTGTTCGGCCTTAACTCCTCTATCAGCCTTAATTTACTAGAGTTTATTGGTTTAGCCGGCTACTACACTAAATTTGCTTTAGTTAATTTAATAATTTACGTGGTGTTAATGGAAGTAATTAATAAAGGACACTATCAAAAGGTTAAACGGTTGGAATCTGTCAATATGGATCATGTTGAGCGTATAGAAGAGGCAATGAAGCGTGAAAAAATATACCTTAACCCTAACTTATCTTTCGAACGTTTTTCTGAAAAAATGGATATACCAGTCAAAGAACTGTCTTTCACTATTAATAACCATTTTAATATGAACTTTTATGAATATATTAATCAACATCGAATTAGTGAAGCCAAAGAGCGTCTTATCGCCATTGAGAATATCAATAAAAATATTACAGAGATTTTTTATAGCGCCGGCTTTAATAGTAAGTCGGTTTACAATACCTTATTTAAAAAATGCTATAAATGTACTCCTAGTCAATACCGTAAACAAGCATTAGCCAAAAGAGTCAATATTGAGTGAGGGCTAAATACCCTCCTTTAACTTACCTTCTTCATTACTATTTAAAAATTATCCCTTTAAATACACACAAGCGATGTTAGTGCAATTGTGCTTTATGGGAGCATATTTCATTATTTCTTTACCCGCTACAATCCTCTTCCTTTAACATATAATTAAATTTTTATATCAAATTAATAACTCGTTAAAAAATTTTAAATTTTTAGCCATAAAACATCATGCAATTAGACGTTCGTTTGCCAGTAAGAACGTTCTGTGTAGGTTTTTTCAGCTAGAAAAACGCAATTTTAAAGTTTAATTTTTATGATGTAATGGATGAATTTTTTTGATAGATATAAGGCGCTAAAAGTGTTTTGAATTCTCGAAATAGTTCTACATAACTTAATAACTCATCATGATATTAAGTAAAATTTACTAAACGATTTTTGGATAGACAATGAAAATAATAAATAGAAACCCATTTGTTAATTACCGTAAAGTTGTACTTGGGGCATTGCTTGTTGGTTTATGCGCTTGCAGTGAAGAAAGTACCAATGCTGAAATTGATCCGACTCCCCTCCCTCCTCAAGAAGAGCTACCTCTTGTAATTAGTTATTCACAATTAAAGACTAATGGTACCCAATGGCAGAACCAAGAAGATCAGAAAGTAGCGTTACGCGGCATAAACTTAGGTAATTGGTTAGCCATGGAGATGTGGATGTTTGGTTCTGAAGAACCAGTGGGGAGTGACATTAAAGATCAGTGTCGCTTAGAGATAAAGTTAGAAGAACGCTTTGGTTTAGAAGAGAAAAATGCTGTATTAAAGAATCATCGAGATAATTGGATTCAAGAGAGCGATTGGGATCAAATGCAAGCAGCGGGCTTTAATTTGATACGTGTACCTTTTCTTTTTGATTTACTAGAAGACACAAGTGCGCCTCAGACATTAAAAGCCGATGCGTGGCACTATTTAGATCTAGCGATTGCTGAAGCTAAAAAACGTGAGATGTATATTGTTCTTGATTTACACGGCGCTGTTGGCCGACAAGGTGTTGAACAACACACCGGTTGTGCTGAAAAAAATGAATTATGGGATAATGAAGAATACCGTCAACGCACGGCATGGTTATGGGGTGAAATTGCTGAAAAATACAAGGATGAAGTAACAGTTGCTGGTTATGGTTTATTGAACGAACCATGGGGTACAGATTCAGAGACATTAAAAGATTTAATGGTTGAGTTATATCAAAGTATTCGTGCAATTGACGAAAACCATATTGTTATTTTACCATCACATAATGCCGACGGTATTGCTGCTTATGGTAACCCTGTTGATTTAGGCATGAACAATGTTGCCTTTGAATATCACACATACCCTGGAATTTTTGGCTGGGGAGAAATTGGTTATCATGTACATCGTGATTGGTTAACGTGTGGTGAAGGTGGAGACGATGGTGTTTGTTCGCTAGCTCAAACCCTTGTTGATATAGGTGCGCCGTTGTTGATTGGTGAAATGCAGCCATGGACCGGATTAGGTGAGTTAGGCGGAGATATTACCAGAGCAACTTTCGATCGCTTTAATGAACTTGACTGGGCAGCTACAGCTTGGTCATACAAAACAACCTCATTTGCTGGAGGTTTAGGAAATGGACCTTGGGGATTAGTAACTAATGCAGGCGATCAATTACTTACCAAGGCACAAACTTGGACTTGTAACGACTGGGAAAGTACATTTGACAATTCTTGTGATGTTTCATCGAGAAGTACTGTGCCTTTTGTTGGTGAAGGCACTAAAACTATGTATTTAGTTATTAAAACTGGGGCTTTCAATGGAACTGATGTTACTTATGACAATATATCATTAACGAATGATATTACAGGCGACAATATCCTATTAAATGGTGACTTTGGCAGTAATGAAAATTGGACAGAGCTTTCTATATGGGACGACGCGCGCACTTATGATTATAATTATGAAGCCGGTGAATTTGCAGGAAGTGATACCGGAGAAGCATTAAGAATTACTTCACCAACAGGTAATCATAGCTTAATTTATCAAGCCATTGATGTAACAGGTGGTCAGTCATACACTATTACAGGTAAATTTAAAGATAATGGTAGCGCCAACAATGACATGTGGGCAGAAATTTATTTAGTACCTGATATGCCACAAGAATCGGAAGATGTAACGGGGCGAGTATTACCACAAGTTGATGTTCATAATAGCTCTTTAGAAGAAATTAATGCATTTTTCACTTCATTCGGCTCTATGGACTATGTAATTAATCAAGCCGTTTTTGATAGTTTGGTGGCGGATGAAGCTTCTGGTATTTTTGCCAATATTCCAAGTAAAGTGACTAGTATAGAAGTTATTGCTACTGAGTCTGAAAATACATTGTCTTGGGATGCTTCAAGTGACTCCGCGACGGGTTATAAAGTTTATCGTTCAACAACTCCGTCATCAAACTACGTTAATGTTTCAGACGTAGAAGAAACAACATATATTGACAGTAGTATAGAAACTGGCTTGGTTTATTATTATTACATCATTGCCTATAACGATTTAGATGAAGGTTACCCTAGCGATACAGTTTCTACAGGTGAAGCCGTTTTACAAGTACCAGGGAAACTAGAAGCTGAGAACTATACCGCCGCTCATGATGGTATAGAAACCGAAGCAAGTGGAGATACTGATGGTGGTTTTAATATTGGTCACTTTGAACCAGGACGTTGGGTAGATTTTACACTTACTGTCGAAATAGCCGGTGAATATACCGTTGACTTTCGCTTAGCTAGTCAACCAGGTACTGACGGGTTTGAGATACAAGTAGATGGTGTTGCTATAGAGTCTATACCGGTAAATGCAACAGGTGGTTGGCAGACCTATGAAACTAAAACTACGACGTTGACATTGCCCGCTGGTCAAGTAGAACTGAAATTAAACGCAGTAGGCGCAGAGTGGAATTTAAATTGGATTAACTTCACTAAGAATTAGTAATAATCACTTTCTCTATATTTGAACCGATGTGTGTTCTCAATATAGATGGAATGATGTGAGACAAAGCCCCTGTATTTTTATTTAGGGGCTTTTTAATAAAATGCTTACTAATGTTAAGCAACCCCCCTATCTCGCAATGTGCCCCTTAGCGCCCTAGAAACAAAAATTGATACCCTAAATCATATTAATTTAATGTCCTTTTTGGTATTTTCTAAACAAATTATAATTTTTGACTTTATAGATTTCTGATAAAACTTAGAACAATTCTCTTATCTAAAGCAAGGATGATTTGTATCGGTTCAAATGTCGCTAGATAAACCAAGGCTAATGTCTGGTTTCGTATCCTAAGAGGACATAAACCCACCTAATTTTGAGGACTTATTTAGGTCAGCTCTTGATCGAAAATGACTAAAACTTGTGCACTTATAACGAGGGGAGAACCTATGACTGCCGCACGGCTATGCATAACGGTTGAAGCTATGAATATCACGGATAAGATCATTTGAGTAGAAACGACCGATAACTGGATCATACTATCGTGCCTGCATATACAGTAAATGAACTAAGACGCCCTATGCTCTTCTCGCAAATATAGTAAACATATATGTTAGCTGTATTATCGGAAAGTAGGCCTACATTTTCGAATAAGCGTAATGCCTAATGGGCACAACGTTACCTATTTATCTAAACTAGTATTTCTTTATGAGGGGCTATATCACATAATAATTAATAAAAAAGTAAACCCGTCACTTTCAAGTCACAACTTTGTCACAAAATAAAAACCACCAACTTAATTGCTTGATTCTATTAAATAAATAAAATACATTCACGCCCCATTAAGAGGCAAATAATAGTTGGCTAAAATAAGCGACGAAGGAGCAAATAGCCAGCTGTTATTTGTCCTGCTTGAATGGCTTGTTAGTTTTCAACTACGCACACAGTGGAATGATTTATTGAAACAATGTTCCAGCTGCTCATATATATTAGGATTCTTTTCGATATAATCTGCCATCATTTCGAAAAAACCTTCGACATTATTTTTGTCATAAGGCCTAACGTACACTTTAGTTATTACTCTATGTAATATCTCGTTTAGCCACTTTACTCTATTCAATTTTTCTTCATCATCTAATTCGTTATCGCAAAGATAAACTCTAATAGATACGGTCAATGAGTGAGCTAAAACTCGAAAAAAATCGCACCTTTCCACTTCAGAGAAATTTTCGATTTTATCGATATAAATATTGAGACTAATACCAAACTCCTTTTGAAAACTAACGCCCTATTAAGCGGCGCGAAATTGTTGGCTAAAATTGCGAGGAACGAAGCTAGCCAACTGTTTAGCGTCCGTCTTGAATTGCTTGTTATATGCACACTTTACTAGGTTTAATGTAGTCTGTAACTAACTCTATTTTATCGCTTTCATTCAACTTTGCAGGTGAGTTAGGTGTAAACCAAATTGAATTATGATCCATCCAGCATGACGGAAGTTGAAACTCTATTCCAGTCAAATGCATATTTTTAGCAAAGACCATCCAGCAACGTCCAGCAGAGCCATAAGAATGATCCATTACAGTACTAATTTTAATAATATCTCCAGCATTTAATGTTTTGACTCGTTTATAATTTTGTTCGAACCTATGAAGACGAGATGTATTTTGCTTTGTTACCGCAACATGTAAATTATTTGATGCATAAACTTGAATAGGTTTCTCTACTGAGAAGCATTTGTCTATGAGGTTTACAGCAAGGTTTTCATTGGAAACCACTGTTGAACAACCACATAAAAGCAAAATAATGAAAATTGAAAAGTTACGCATAAACTCCCTGTGCATATAACGCCTTACTAAGCGGCGAAAAATAGTTGGCTAAAATTGCGAGGAACGAAGCTAGCCAACTGTTTAGCGTCCGTTTGAGTAACTTGTTATACGTTTTTTAGCTCAAGTGTTTCAAACAATACAGGTAAGCCTGAACCGTCATCGAAACTACAACTTGCTTTGATAGCACTTAATGCTATTTCTTCTGAAGTTTGTTCAGAGTCATATGCATTATGCAAAGCTCCCAAGGCATATCGTCTACCTGATCCTACAGCCCAATATTTATTATATTCATCTACACCACGATAATTATCAAACTCGAAGATACCATTAGGTGACAAAATCAAACCGTTAATCTGCGATGATTCAACAGGTTGATCATCATCCTCACTAGTTTCTATGAAATACTCATCTTTTAATATTTCATGAAGTTTAAGAAGAGATTTAAAAATTGAATTTTTATCTGTAAATTCTAAATCATTAGATTCATCGGAAAAGATATTCTCTAGGATGTTATTGAAATTACCCCAACCAATAATTCCGACATATGAATTTTGATGTTTAAAAAACTTATGATTATGAGTTTTGTTTTCAGGGCAAACTTTTATAGTGCCATCTGTTGATAGTGAATCACATGCAATAGTTGCATATCCGTTTTTTTTAACAACTACCAGTGTACTCATAAAACTCCCTAAACGTATAACGCCCAAATAACAGGCTAAAAATAGTGGGCTAAAATGGAGCGGAGCGAACAGCCCGCTGTTTTTAGTCCTTGTTGATTTGCTTGTTATGTGCACATTCATTGATCGCTGCAAACCCCATATCAATGTTAGCTACAATATAACCATATTCTTTTTTAGATATTTGCTCAGAGTTGAACTGTTGCTTGGCTAAATCATGAGTCCAAATTTTGCCACAAGCTGGTAATGGAATAGAAGTATCTATTTTTAACAGATATTCTTCTTTGATTACACCACCTTTTTTAACAATACTTTTAGCGCATAAACTAAGAGCATACTCAATAGCATATTTATCAACACTTGGTGCACCAACGAACTCATATTCACAGCCAAGTTTTTCGCTACCTTCCGTATCAACATAGTAAAGTTGCCCTGATGTTGTACAAGCAACACACATTAGTATGGTAATGTATAAAGAGAAATGCCTAATGTTCAAGAGAGCTCCTTGTGCACATAACAGTGTATTAATGCGCATCTCGAGTTAATACAAATTCAATCGTGAATTTCAGTACATTCAAGCACACATTTTTACGAATAATTTTAGTACGTTACTAGTATCCTTTTATCTGTTCAATCTTTACCAAAACACGAGAAAGTGATCATTAAGATATCACCCCTTAACAAAGAACATTGTAAAAAAAATTAAAAACAAACAATTAAAGAAAAGCTCACAACTGAAAATACAACTGTGAGCCCATAATAAAATATTTTAAAGCAAAGTTAAGAAGGCTTTTTAAAACGCAATACAAAACGGTCAGTTTTTCCACGCACTGTAGGATCAAAAACTACTTTGCTGTAATCATCATTGGGATTGCGTAAAAATGCGGCTTCTCCATCTAACTCAAAGCCAGCGTCAGCCAGTTCTTGCTTAACATATGCTTCATTTACCCGATGCAATTTTGGATTATGCTCTTTGGCATTTGTTTCCATATCAATCAAACCTAAAACACCACCAGGCTTTAATGCCTTTTTCAGTTGTGCCAATATTTTCATGCGTTTTTCTTTTGAAGCTGAAGAATAAAGGTCATGATAATTTAGTACTACCGTCACCACATCAACTTCATTAGTTAAATCAAATTCACCAAACTCTTTTTTGTAATGCATTACATTCGGTAATCTTTGGTCTACGAGTCTATTGTTAAATTCATTAGCAAAACGTCCATCAAACACCTCCAAAATGAACTTATTATTCTGTGCTATTACTTTGCCTTTATTACCAACTCGATGAGA
>CAJWBY010000172.1 GCA_913020705.1 uncultured Colwellia sp. | reverse complement strand
TTTTGTTGCCATTTTTTTACCTGACATACGGCTTGTTGAAAAACCCAGTTACCAATTTTAATAATCAACCCGGACTCTAATGCCGCTACCTGTCAATAAACCCTAGACATATCAAAGCCTTACCATTAAATGTCTACTGATAATGGCAGCTAGGCATTAAACATATAGCACCAATCAATGTCATATGAACTACATTTTGTAACGATTGAAAAATAAAATGATTTTTCAAGTTTCTAAGTGACTGTTTTCATGTGATCATATTTTTATGAAAGGGTACTTTTAAAGCATAGTTAATCATTATATTTCAAACACTTAGATAATAATAGGTAGCGGTATTAGAGTCAGACCCCATTGATTTTTATGCATACATTAACCGACTACCTTTTGGCTCAGGTATAAAATCCCCAAACTCTATAGCAGTATCAATCCAAAGCTGCATTGCATCTTTTACATTTATTATTGCAGATTCATATGAATCCCCATGCGCGATACAACCTAATAACTGTGGTACTTCAGCTATATAAACTTGATCTTCATCACTCCAATATATTATTGTTTCATATTTAATCATTTAGAATCTCCAAGCATTTTGTACTTGATCAGGATACCACGAACCTGTCTAACTTGATAAGGCTTTGCCTTTGCGCCGTCAACTTGTAAATTAATTTTCTCTTCAATACCAAGCTTTCTAAAAATGTGATGGCTTCCTTTTATTCTTTCATCAAAGCCTAATTGAATAAGTAAATTAATAAGGTCATCAAATCTCATATTTGAGTCAGATGTTCCAGCAAGCAGCTTGATTATTTAAATGGTCAGCTGGATTTTTTTGTTAGCATTTTTCTTTGATTTGCAACATATTCATCAAGTAATTGCCTAATAATTTTTTGATATTGCATATGGTGTGTTTCGGCAATATCTTTAAAATAAGACAGACTATCAGAACTAAGAGAAATAGTAATCTTTGTATTTTTATTTTTTAAAGCCAATTCAGAGGGAGAAGGTAAAAAATCTGTTACCAATTTAAACTCACCAATGGATTCATTGCTATATTGAATTTGTTTGCTCATAAGTTTTTTTGCCTTTTCGCCAATACCCTGCACCGAAAATTCGGATACACCCAGAACGATAAGTAAAACGAACAGTTAGGACTCCAGTTTTTTCTTGATTTAAACCAAAGCAATAATAACGCTTTTCTTCTTGACTATGAGTTAAGTCTTCAGCAATTACACGTTTTTCATCCATAAATGCAAATTGAGCTTCGTTAAAAGAAATACCATGCTTTCGCTGATTTTCAATATTTTTTGCTTCATCCCATTCAAAGTTTGATTTACTCATCACTACAGAGTAACAAATATATGGCTATTTATCCATATTTTATTTAAATGCTAACAAGGAGAATATAGGAGGAAATTAATTAAGTCTAACTCTATTGAAACAAAAAGGAAACTAGTGTGGCAAGGAAAGACCTGACCTTTTTTTCTGCTTTTTTTCCTCTGGATCATTTCAAATCTAAAAACAAATTTTATTAGCTTTTATGCAGCGGCTAACCCAAGCTCATCAATATCTGCAATAACCGTCTCTTCTAAATCATAATCGGATTGAAGTCCCATCCAAAATTCTGCATTCATAGAAAACACCTTACCTAAACGTAAAGCCGTATCAGCAGTAATAGCTCGCTTACCATGGACAATTTCATTAATTCGGCGCGGAGATATATGCATTGCTCTTGCCAACTTATTTTGAGAAATTTCCATTGGCCTTAAAAATTCTTCCAAGAGAACCTCTCCCGGATGTACATTATTTAATTTAGTCATTATCTACTCCTAATGATAATCAATTATCTCAACATTTTTCACATTACCACTGTTCCAAATAAAACAAATACGGTACTGATCATTAATTCGAATACTATGCTGTCCTTTTCTATTTGCTTTCAATGACTCAAGACGATTAGCCGGAGGAATGCGTAAATCATTTAAATCAAGCGCATTATCCAACAGCCATTCATCGTACATCGCCATAGTATCTACAGCTCGAAATATGTCTTCGGCAAATTCGGGAAATGCCCCCTTAATAATTGCTTCAAAAAGCTCTCTACCTCTTACCGGATAGGATTTTTTTAAGTCATACAAAAATTCTTTTAAAGAAACTTGTACTGCTATGTTTTTAATTGTGCTGCTATATTGTTGTTTGATTTTATCTGTCAAATCAAGTTTAAGGGCTTCAAACTCATCATATATTTGTGCAACATGTTCTGCTTTAGGTAAAGTTAGATGCTTTAAGTCAGGAATAGTAACGGTATTTATATCTGAGTTATCATTACTCGTAATTGATAGCGTAGGCTGTAAATTATCTAAGCCAAGAGCATTTGAATTGTAATAAGATAATATGACGGCACCTAATAGAATACCAGCTCCCGCTAAAACCAAGTTACTCTTGATCGACTTCACCATTGTCTTTTCCTATTTATTATTTTTTGAATTTTAGACAATACCCTCAGCATTAAAAAAGGCGTACTGTTATCATAAGGGTGAACATCCTTGTTCACCAATTTCATCTATCGGTTAAAGCTTATAGTAATGGCTCAAGTACAGGCCAAACCTGATTAGCTAGGTTAACCGAACCTTCTGGCGTCGGATGGATATCATCGCTCTCAACCTGAGATGCTGGAACTGTTCCAAGCGTATTAACATAAGAGCAATTCGCATTGGTAGCGGTATCACAGGCATAAGATAAATAAGCTACACCGGTTTGAACCGCTTTTGCTAGGTTTGCATTACCACGTGGAGTTTCGTAATAACCCATGTAGACAACATTTTGCGCGCCGTCAGCATCAATTTGGTTAAGCAGATTAACCGCATTTACGTAGGTATCTTCAATCAAGCTCACACAGCTAGATGAGATATTCCAACGCCACCAATGAGTACGACATCCGTATGGATCAAATAACATCGCAGGAATTAAAATATCGTTACCGCCACCGTTCATCACAACGGTATTGATATTAGGGTCTGTGGCTTTTGCAGCGGCGTACTGTACATCTACTGCTGGCGCTAGAGCCCCTCCAGAAATTTCTGCACCGCTTGTGGTGTAATCACGAAATGTTTGCCCTGCATAAGACTCTAGAGTTTCTTGTACCACACCATTCAAATCGAATATTGAATCACCTAAGGTGATCACATCATTACGATCTGCATTCTCGACATAATCTGCCTCGATACTACAACCCACAATATTAATAGCGACGGCTGCAACGGTTGCCAGCTTAACTAAATTTGAAACTAATTTATTCATGTATTTCTCCAGTAATTATATTTATTTATTTGGAGATCAAACCTTATATTGATTAACTTTTTTTTAGGTAGGCGAAAAGTGTACAGCCTCGATAATTTGTTCGCTTTGAAGAGGAATAAGCTGAAAGGCATTAAAGAAAATAAAAAAGTGAGAACACCGTCACACTTTATTTTTAACAAACAAAAGATGATAATTTCTTTAAATTGAGTATAGATAATGAGGGTAAGAAGAAACCGATAAAGGAAGATTCGGCTCAGTTCAGAGCCGTTGAAAATAACACCGACAAACGGTTATTTTTGCTTCAAATTCTGATGATATAAACACCAATTATTTTTGCCGTTTTGCTTGGCTTTGTACATCGCAGTATCTGCATGCGCGATCACATCATCAATATTCTGATCCCCTTCTTGCAAAGTAGCAACACCAATACTGGCTGAACAACGAACACCATGCTCATCATTTTTGAGCCTGATCTGATTTAAGGCACGACTATGACGCTCGACAATACAACTTAATTCATCACCTTTAAAGCTGCGAAGAATAATACCAAATTCATCACCGCCAAGCCGAGCTACGACATCAGTCGCCCTTGAATTTTCTTCTAAGGTATTCGCTACAGCTTTGATTAATTCATCACCAATATAATGCCCACAATTATCATTTACCAACTTAAAGTCATCTAAATCAATAAACATCACAGCAAAATTACGGTTAAATCTTAAAGACTCAGCAAGGCAACCATGCAGCTCTTCTTCAAACCTTCTACGATTCAACAAACCAGATAAGGTGTCATGGTTCGCTAACCAAGCCAACTCCTGCTCGGCTTTAACTCTTGCTGATATATCGACGGCTACCGACAGTACTTGTCGTGACTCTTCATCATGGTTATAAAGCACTGCATGCCGCCATGCTAAATGAAGTTTATCGCCATCTCTGGTTTTCAATACAGCTTCATGCTGATACTCACTCATCTCCCCATCGACAACATCGGCTATTCGTTTAGAAATCCGGTCAGTCTCTGAAGAGTCATCAAGTAAAGCGCTAAACTTCTTGCCGCGCATTTCCATCGCTGAAAAGCCACTGATTCTCACGGCAAACTTATTACTAAGCTTAATGGTGCCATTTTCATCTTGAATGATGATAATTGCATGCACGGTATCTAATAACTGGTTTACAAAATCTCGCTCCTTCTCTAATTCTTCACCGCGTAAAGTTAGCTGAACTGCACGCTTATCCAATTGACTTTGCAAACCTTCTAATTCAGTACTTAGCTTAAATGCAGTGGCATTTAAAAGGTCTGTCTCATCCGTAAACATATTGCGTTGTCGGAGGGCTTTAAAAGATTTTTTAGCATCAGCGAAGCGATGTTCAGCAAGTAAGGGTAAGATATTTGCGGTCTTTTTAAGTCGGGTCATCGGTTTCCAAAGCAGCAATAACAAAAGTAATTCTGCAATAACCAGTGAAATTATACTGATTCTTATACTTTGATTATTTGAGCGTTGCATGCTGACAACATCTTGAGATACATTAGAAATAACCACAACTTGATTATCTTTAAGCGGCAACGCACGCAGTTCAAAAACCTCATTATTGATATCAACCAAGTGAACACCATCTGTTAATTCCTCTAAGGAGTACAATGTAGAGGCGCTATTGATAATGGCTTTACTATTTTGCGGATTCGTTAAGGCAATTAAGTTTTTATCCCAGGACGGTATGAATTCATGAAATTCATTTAAACTTTTTTGATTGGTTAATAAACCGGTATCGATATTGGATATATGCTGAAAACGCAACATGACATTCGATAGAGGCTCAGAAACTAATAAGGCTCCGATCACCTGGCCTTCAAAGATAATGGGCGTTCCCGCCTGCACAAAACACTTTAAATCACAGGTCACAGACCATTCTGGACTTTCATTAGAGAGAACCTTATCTAACAAATCACGTTCACCAGCACTGCCAACTACGGCCATCAAACCGCCATTAACACTAAATACGGATACATCTTCAATTCCGGCATCAACTTGTAAGGTCCAGCTCAATTCGTCGATTTTTTCTTGCAGTAAAACTTGATCCTGATTCACCAGCCCAGTTACCAGGTCATCGTTTGTCGTCGCAGCATTCGCAAACTGAATAATTTTTTCAGCGGCCACTTCTATCAGGCTATCCAGTTGTTGTTTATTCTGACTGTAGATATGACTACGCCCAATCTCAAACTGACGTAAGGTAGATTCAGAAATAAACAGTAAGAAAGCACCAAAGATAACGGCCAACACTAAGCTAGTCAGACTAAAGGCCTGCCACTTAATGCTGAAATAGCGTTTATCTAAAGTCTGATCAGTCATTTATGCTCTACCATTTATAAGCTATTTGAAACATAACGGCTGTCCAATAAGGGTCTTGCTCTTCAGATAAGACGTTATCTCGAGAGAACAACCTTGCTAAGCCTTCGATATAGTGTACCTCTGCTCTCACAAGCCAATTTTCGTTAGGTCTAAACGATCCACCTAAGTTAATGTCATACCACTTTTCATAGTCAGCCTGAGTTCGGTTAACATGCCTTTCAGATGAGTCATACCGCATGTAGGTTTCCCAATGTTCGTTTAATCGATAAAGCCCCTGAATGTAAAACGCCTCTTCATAACCTGATATTTTTGCTTGCTGCCCAGGAATACTACTCAAACCAGGAATATTTGTGTGGAACTTATGCCTTAAATACTCCGTAGTTAAAGACCAATCAAACTGATTATATTCAAGTGAGGTAATCATGCTTTCCGAATAAAAAGAGGCATCATTATCTTCAAAAGTATCAAGGCCAATAGGAAACGTTACATCAACTTTATACTCTGGACGATAATAGGTAAATGCGGTTCGAAAGCCATCAAACTCAGAACCATAACTAACTTTTGCAAGAAGACTTTTATCTCCTTCTAAATTTGTTGGACCTAGAGGCGCTACTTCACCTGTTTCGTCTTCATCAGCGACGGGTTTACTAAAAAAAATCTGTGCAGACAAACGCTGATCACCAATATCCCGATAGCCAAACAATTCGATACCATCAGCAGAATAGAAGGTGTTCCTTGTCATATCGAAGTAAATGGATTGCGGCATGACAATCCCCGTACGGGTGTGGGGTATATCTCGAGTTTCATTATATAAACCATAAGACGAACGAATTCGCCCTAGCCTAACACCAACGGTGTCCATAACAGACTGGTAAAAAGGGTAACTCAAAAAAGCATAATCAACCCGTAAGTCATCACCGCTGGCTTCACTCACTTTGCGTCCTAAAATTTGAGCAGAGAAAGTTAGTTTTTCTCTCACAGCTGTTGAAACCAAAAGACCAGCCTCCCATAAGTCAAATGAGAGCCGATCATCAGACTGACTTAAAAAATTATAATCACTAGTGTATATCGCAGTCTGGCTTACAAATGCGTTCACACTGTTTCTCTGAAACCACTCACTTTGATCGGCGATTAATAAGTCTGAAAACAATAAAAATAATATGCTACTTAATCGTAATAATTTTTGTTTCTTCATGCAGGCCCTCTGACCGAATATATCCAATGGCTCCAGGTGTATTTGCGACTAGCGCCATCATCTCTTTCTCACTGCTTACACTCACAGGCCTCTCTCCTGTTCCTGAGTAAACTAAACGATACCAAACAGACTCTAGTTGCCTAGGGAACACTTTAAGTAACTGACGGCAAAAATCTTTATGAACACCACTATCATCTGACAGAACAAAAACTACAATTCGATCACCATTAGACCATAAGTTTTTTTTCATGGTGTAAATAGACCTCAAGTCCTTCAACTTTAGATGGCTATCCTCAACAGATACATTTGTAATGACTTTTAATGAAGCAGCAACTGTCGACATACTCAGCAATGAACTTAGTACAAAAATAACAATGAGGGAGGTCTGCTTGAATCTGGTCATTAAATCAACTTGTGTATTTATCTACGGCATAATTTGTTTGGTATTCAACTAAAATATAGCACCGATGTTCATTTCAGCTAGTCATCGTAAATTCTCCATAAGAGAAAAATTAAAAGTTCATGCGCTTTATGATCAATGCTAAAGCTTGGTTCGGTATTAATATAATGGCCTCGTCATTCAGACGTATTTTCCAGCTAGGTATAATGATTTAAATACCACGATTTATGATGAAACATGGATTCAGGTTAAACATATCGCTGACACAATAAGGTATAGCTTTCATAAGAGACATCATTGATAAAAGATAGCACGATTAAAAGCCTCCATATCAACCAAATGCGCCCAGTTCAGTTAAAGGTGTTCGCTTTTGCTCCCCCCCACATTCAAATCACCTTTACTATTAGGTAGTATCAAGTGATAAAGGACAAAATATCGTAATAATAAATATTAAGGAGCGCATGATTAATAGGTTAAATAGCTCCGACTTACCTCAACGTTTTTAGCCAACATAACAACTATAAAAACAATATTGTTTGGTATTACTATGAATGCTCGACCGGTACTTTTATGTGCACTTGATACAAATATCCACCATAAATTACGACATTTGTACTACACTTTTTTTAGTCACATTAGCAAATTAGCAAATCATATAAATTTGACTGAAATATAAGATAGTGCGGCCTTTTTATGCTCGATGACATTTACCCGAGATTACTTCTTGAACTAATACCTGAAGAACTCAAACTGAACAGTTTGGGTATTCAGCGTTTAATTTCAGAGCATAATGCAGATCATGATTCAAATGCGGTGTACGGTAAATTAATTAAATCAATTTATGCAGCACAACCCAATTCAAATATAGGCATTAAGTACGGACAACACCTATCACCATCGAATCTTTGCGATTTTTCTAGAACACTTATCACTTCACAAAATTTAAGGTCAGCATTCGAAATTGTAGAAAATACATTTTTTGTTCATGGGGCCAGCTATTATCCTTTTATTTCCAATAGAAAAGGCGTGACATCAGTCTCATTCACCTTCCCCTTCAAATCAAATGTACCAGCCTCCCAAAGGCGGTTCTGCGCAGAAGCTACATTCTCTTATATTATTAATGCAATTCAAGAAACGATTGCTCCTAACTTTAAACCTTTAAGGCTGAGTTTTGATTACGAAAGACCAAGCTATTCTAAAGAATACCAAACAACTTTTGGCGATAACATTGAGTTTAACGCGCCACTTTGTTTGTTAGAATTTGATGAAAAATATCTCTATCCTACATTTAAAAGTCACAACACCGCTCTTCACAAAATGTATCTCAATAAATGTTTAGATGATTCTCGAATCACAGAAAGACAACATAGTTTCGAATATAAAGCGGCTTGTTACCTTTTACAGCACCACCCAGAATCTTTTAACAGCAAAAAACTAGCAGCAATGCTCAATATCTCGGTTAGAGGACTACAAAAGAAATTAAATAAACAAGAGCTTTCCTTCTCTCATATCGCCAACCTCGCAAGGCGAGAGCTAGCCAAGATATACCTTATTCAGAAACAACAAAGTATTGATTACACTGCCGAACAACTTGGTTTCCAAACCAGCTCTGGTTTTCGTCGTTTTTTTAAAACGGAATTTGAGATGAGCCCAGCTGAATATTTGAAGCTAGCGGGTATTGCAAACCACCAATAACCCAATTCCTTCGTCAGGAACCCTCCCTATTTTAATAAATATCGACCTTATATCCGCTTATTTTCTCAATAAAGCCCTATTTCTCGAATTTTTAATAAACATTTCCATAATTTTTAATAATTTGCATTCCATATTGCGTGTAATTTATTAGAATGAAAGATCGAATACGTTAAATCAGGTAGCTCTCATCATGAA
>CAJWBY010000171.1 GCA_913020705.1 uncultured Colwellia sp. | reverse complement strand
CAACCAGTTTTGGATTGTTGGTAATGTAGGTTTAGAACCATTCTTAGCGGATCAATTCGAATTAGGTCTTGAATGGTATTTCAACCCAAGTTCACTAATTGGTGCTACCTTCTTTATGAAAGATGTTGCTAACTTCATTAGCATAAATAACTACCATGCACCTTCTTCTGAGATCGATTTTGGCGGTTACTTACGCCCGGCTGAAGAAGCATATGGTTGGAATGTTCAAGAGAAAGAAAATGCTGAAGCAGGCCAAGTTCAAGGTATTGAACTTCAATATCAACAAGACTTTGATAATGGCTTTGGTTTAATGGCTAACTATACCTACACAGATACCAGCACAAAATCAAGCACATTTAGCGATGGTAACCCATTCTTAAGTGATAGTTCAGACCATGTTGTCAATGCGTCAGCTTTCTATGAAAATGATGACTACTCAGTACGTGTATCATACAACTACCGTAGTGAATATATGCTTCGTGAAGAAGGCTCTTACGGTAACCGTTTACACGATGGGTTCGGCTCAGTTGACTTCGGTGCTGTTTATCACATGAATGATAATATCGACTTTAAACTTGATGTGGTTAACTTAACGGGTGAATCATCAGAGCAGTTTGGTAATAATGCTATGCAAACAAATGGTAGCGGTTTTGCAGACGGTTTCCCATTGTATGCATATGAAATGGCAACACGTATCAATGCTGGTGTAAGCTTTAGATTCTAAGCAAACACTAAAATTTGTACAACCATATGTACCATAATAAAAGGGGAGTTTAGCTCCCCTTTTTACTTTAAATAAATAACCTGACAAAAAAAATCTTTTCAATAATTAGTTGAAATTAAAAAACTTCTCGGTAACACTCACTATTAGTTAATAATTACACACTCTCTCTAGGATATTCTCATGACTTCTGCAATCAGAACATTAAGCTACGAAAATCATAATCAAATAAAAATTCAGCATTCGAACGATTATCAACATGCAAAAGATCAGCAGGTTGTACCTTTAATCGTGCACGAGTTCGCACGAGCAAGTGCTGAAATGCCGATAGTTTTTGTTAAAAATGCCGAAACAGGTGAGTTTCAATCCGTTGTTTTACTTGGTTTAATACAAAACGAAAATTTATTTTTCTCAATCCAAGTACCTTAAAGTAAGCTATTCTAATAGAGCGTTTAATTTCAGCTATACTCAAATAATATTTTTGTGCGATGATGAAGATGAAATATTTTATTTATACCTTTTTAGTATTTTATTTTTATGATGCTTATGCAGTAGATACTATTCGCATACGAGCATCACAATCAGAATTTGACGCCAGTCACAGCTACTATGTCGGTTTAATTAAGCTCGCTTATAAAAAAAACAATAAAGAAGTTAATCTTGTTTTCGCCCCTTACATGCCACAAAAAAGAGCATTACAAGAGTTACAAACAGAAAGGATGATAGATATTTATTGGGCTGGTATCGACGCGGCTCGAGCAAGTCAATTAAGTGTGGTGAATATACCATTAATCAAAGGGTTATTGGGCTTTCGGGTTTTTATTACTCATCAAGAAAATTTAAGAAAACTCGAGCAAGTTACAACATTATCTGACTTAAAAAAACTAAGTCTATGTCAGGGCAGTCATTGGCCTGACACCAACATTATGCTTGCTGCAGGCCTTAACGTATTGCCAAACCCTATTTATGAAAACATGTTTAGTCAAACATATATTAAGCGTTGTGATGCTTTTCCTCGAGGCATTAATGAGGCAATGTCAGAATATCAAGCGCGTAAAATAGTTATGCCTGAATTAGCACTCTATCAAGACCTAATTCTCTACTACCCTTTCCCTATGTATTTTTTTACTTCCACCAAAAATGATAAACTAGCCAAATTTCTAAAAACAGGCCTTGAGAAAGCAATAGACGACGGAAGTTTTGAAGAATATATTAAATCTCACCCAACAACTGAGCATTTATTTCCTTTGGATAAATGGAAAAATGCACGCTTCCTTAAATTAGAAAATCCCTTTTTACCGAGCGATTTTGATACAAACAATCCAAGATATTGGATTTCCGTAAATTAACACCTATTCAAATTTGATTAAATATCTGCATAGGTGCTTACATTGACCCAATATTTTTTGGTTCATTATATTATACTAATGCGCTTGCTCCCAGTTATCACCAATACCGGCTTCAGCGATTAACGGTACTTTTAATTCTACAGCCTCATTCATAATTTCAACAAGCTTTGCAGTTGTTTCATCAACAATATCTTGATGGATTTCAAATACTAACTCATCGTGTACTTGCATCGTCATTTGAATACGCGGGTCATTCTGAGCTTGTATCCATTCATCTACTGCTAACATCGCTTTTTTGATAATGTCAGCCGCAGTACCCTGCATAGGCGCGTTAATAGCTGCACGTTCTGCGCCTTTTCTGCGCATTGCATTTTTCGCTTTTATATCAGGTAAATACAAACGACGGCCAAACCATGTTTCAACATAACCCTGCTCAGCAGCTTGCTGACGTGTATCTTCCATGTAAGCCATTACATTAGGATAACGCTCGAAGTATTTATCCATGTACTCTTGTGCACGATGACGAGGCACATCAAGTTGTTTTGCTAAACCAAAAGCAGACATGCCATAAATCAAACCAAAGTTTACCGCTTTAGCACTACGACGTTGCTCAACCGTTACATCGGCTAACTCAACACCAAATATTTCAGCCGCTGTCGCTTTATGCACATCACGCCCTTCTGAAAAAGCAGACACTAAACCAGGATCATCCGATAAATGCGCCATGATGCGTAATTCTATTTGAGAATAATCTATCGCTACTATTTTATGATCTTTAGGCGCAATAAAGGCTAATCGAATTTTACGGCCTTCTTCACTACGAATTGGGATGTTTTGTAAGTTTGGATCGGTCGAAGATAAACGTCCGGTCGCTGCAACAGCTTGTTGATATGAAGTATGTACTCGACCTGATTTACAGACTAATAATGGCAACTTATCTGTGTAAGTTGATTTTAACTTACTTAAACCACGGTTTTCTAAAATAACTTTAGGTAATGGGTAATCTAATGCGAGTTCTTGTAAAACTTCTTCAGCCGTTGAAGGTGCACCTTTTGGTGTTTTCTTAATAACGGGTATTTTTAACTCTTCAAACAATATTTTTTGCAATTGTTTAGGTGAAGCTAAATTAAAGACCTGCCCTGCAATATCATGTGCTTGAATTTCTAATTCTTGTAAACGCATGCCTATAGAGTGGCTTTGTTCATTCAATAGATCAGAATCTATTAATACACCATGTTGTTCCATACGCGCTAAAATAGGCAGTAACGGCATTTCGATATCGTTGAATACGGCTAGCTGGTCTTTATGTTTCTCTAATTGAGGAAAAATGGCTTGATGTAAGCGTAAAGTAATATCAGCATCTTCTGCAGCATACGGTCCTGCTTTTTCAATATCTATTTTATTAAAAGTTAACTTTTTAGCGCCTTTACCTGCAATCTCTTCAAAGCTTATCGTTTTGTAGCCTAAATATTTAGTCGCTAGCGCATCCATATTATGACGAGTTGCCACACTATTTAAACAGTAAGATTCGATCATGGTATCAAAAGTAATACCCTTCATTTCAATGCTGTACTTGGAAAGTACATTGGCGTCATATTTTAAGTTCTGGCCAACCTTTGCTTGATTTTCATCTTCTAATAGTGGTTTTAGTTGCGCGAGCACCCAATCACGATCGAGTTGTTCTGGAGCATCTTCATAATCATGTGTAAGAGGCACGTATGCGGCAGTGCCTGCTTCAATAGAAAACGATAAACCAACAAGTTCAGCCTTCATATAATCAACACTAGTGGTTTCAGTATCAAAGGCAAAAAGATCCACACTTTTTAACTTAGCGATCCAAGCTGTAAAATCGTCTTCATTGAGAATAATTTGATAGTCAGTTTCAATATCATCAGGCGTTGGAATGTTTTCTTCAATAACTTCATTGCTTGAACTTTCTTTCGCTGATGAGCTGTCAGAAGCTGAGCCACCCTTTTGTAAATCAGCTAATAAGCGACGCAGTTCATATTTAGTATAAAGCTCGGTGAGTTTTTCAATGTTAGCTTCACCGGGTTGAAGTTGATCAGCCGTTTGGTCAAGCGGTACATCAAGTTTAATCGTCGCTAACTCATAAGAAAGCGGTAAAAATTCAAGCGCTTCGCGTAAATATCCCCCAATTTTGCCTTTTACTTTGTCAGCATTGGCCATTACGTTGTCGAGGTTTTCATGTTCGAGCAACCATTTAACCGCTGTTTTTGGACCACATTTATTGACGCCTGGAATATTATCGACCTTATCCCCCATCAACGCTAAGTAATCAATGATTTGGTCTGGGCGCACGCCAAACTTTTCAACAACCCCCTCCACATCCATCTTCACATCAGTCATGGTGTTGATAAGCGTGACATGTTTGTCAACCAACTGCGCCATGTCTTTATCGCCTGTTGAAATAACGGTATCAATACCAGCCTTGCTTGCTTGGTAGGCTAAAGTACCAATAACATCATCAGCTTCTACGCCCTCTATTACTAAGAGAGGTAACCCCATTGCTTCAACAATTTCATGTATTGGCGCAATTTGAGTGCGTAAATCATCAGGCATTGGTGGACGATTAGCTTTATATTCAGGATACATGTCATTACGAAAGGTTTTTCCTTTCGCATCAAATATCACAATAACATTGCCATTCGGGTAATCTTTGGTCAGACTTTTTAGCATATTTAATACGCCGGTAATGGCACCGGTAGGCTGGCCATCTTTGGTCGATAAAGCTTGTAAATATGGTACATGATATGCACGGAATAAGTACGAAGAACCATCTACTAAAATGAGTGGCGATAAAGCAGAATTTGTCATGATGATATGCGACTAGAAGTGAAATTTGGCTAAGGATGCCATATTCAGTGTTTTCTCTCCACTTAAACTAGAAAATTAGTCACAAAAGATCAATGAAAATGTGGATAAGTATGTTGAAAACAACAAGAAAGCTCATAACAACCAAACTGTTATTATGAGTTTTTATTTGATAAATAATTGTTTTTATTGAAAAAATGTGGTTTGAAATTCCATTTTCACATATTTTTTATTATTTTTATTTATGTGGATAAAATTTTATCCTGACGTTTAACAGCTTCTAATATTTTGTTTGTTTTTTGTGCTGCTTAAATAAACGAGGTAAGAGAGTACCAGAATTTCTCCTCAATACCAGACAATTATTAAATTATTTTTGATGAAATAATACGGCTTTAAATAACTAAAAAACATAAGCTATTAACGGTAAGACTTTGCGCGATCCGTAAGATATAAATACGTTAATTTACAGGCTATATTTTTTGAATAAAACTCAAATTCTATAACAAGTATTTGTCAAAAATAGTTTGAATATTTAATTATATTTATTTATCGTTATTTCAACTTTAAAATGACTGTTGATTCGTTTATCTCGCATACCTCTGTCATACCTTTCTTGAGTGAATAACTTCAGCATGGTAATGTACACAAATAATAAAAATAATAAACTTGTCAATCTTTAATCTATTCCTACTTAACTTTTTGATATTGGGTGAAGCCCTCTATTAAGTTGACTTTTGAGAGAAAAATATCATCTCAATATCGCGTAAAGTCAATATAGGATTACAATAAAGAGATGACCAAGGAATTTACAGGCGCAATTCATGTTAAATTTTACGATAAAACAAAAAATCATCTTCGGCTTTACCGCTATTGGGTTATTGCTATTAACGGCAAGTAGCTTCTTTTATTATTCATTAAATAAAATTTCTGATGCCAATAATAATATCGAAACTTTAGCTGTTCCTGTTCAAAAGCAAAGTACTTCATTACAAATTCAATTATTAAAAATGATGAAACAAGCTGCTGTCGCTTATACTCTTTCAGATATAAATGCTTTGCAAGAAAGCTTGAAGGAGTTTAACCAGCTCCAAAATGATTACAAACAAACAGTTCAGTTATTAAGTATAAAAGTAACCGAACACGCTCAAATGCAATCTGCACTTAAACAAGCACAAATGCAATATCAGCAATATTCTGCACAAATAAAAACCATGTTTTCCGCCAAAATTTCTCACCAAAAAGCGATTACGGATTTTCAATCTGAATATAAAACATTTGAAGATGCTAGATACCAAGCTAGCTCAAACATGTTGGATTTAGAAATCATTGAACCGGCTGGCCAAGAAAAACTACTTGATGAAGTAATTGGTACCGGCTCTCGTGTTGATGACTCTTTATACACGCTTGGAAATGGAATGTCTGGGCTGAATCGTATTGAATTATCAGACTTGGTGACTAAGCACCAAGATGACATGATTTTTATTGTGAATAACATTCAAACTAACTTAACCTATTTAGTTCGCCAAGCAGAGCCATTAAATGCTGGCGACTTGTTAAATGACTTTGAACGCAATTTCAACATAATCAAGCAAGCGATAGAACAGCCTGGTGATTTATACCAACTTCATCAACAGTCGATTGATTTACAACTTCAGGCTAAAAAAGCATACGTGTCAGCCAGCGAGTCTTATAATTCAAGTTATGAAAAACTCGATGAATTAGTTGTATTAGCCAATAAACGTTTTGTTAAATTCCAAAGTAATGCTCAAAATGAAATACAAACGGGCAAGACATTGGCGATAGTGCTCGCATTAATTTTTATTGTTATGGCGAGTTTTATTTCTTATATCACTACAAAAGCGATGATTGGCCCTTTACGAGCCGTCAATAAAGCACTTGCTTTAATAGCCAGTGGTAACCTGTCAAAACGCATGGAAAAACGTAGTGATGATGAATTTGGTGGACTTATGACTAATATTAATAAGTTGTCAGATGATCTTACGCACTTACTCAACAGGATTAACGAAGATGCGCATTCACTTGATAAATCTGCTGCGCTTACTAATCAACAAAGCCAATTTATTTCACAATCAGCCAAGCAACAAATTACGCGCTTAGAGAATGCTAAACAACTTGCTGAACAGATGTTTGCTAGCTCAAACACAGTAAAAGACGAAGCAGATATTACCGCAACACATGTCACAGAAGCATCACAACGCAGCAAAGATGTTAACAATATTGCCAATGATAACAGCCAACGTATTGAACAATTATCAACGCGGTTAAGTGAATCTGTTGAAACCATGAAATTACTGACTCAACACAGTAAAAGTATTGGCGGTATTTTAGATACTATCGGTGGCA
Organism: uncultured Colwellia sp.; assembly: GCA_913020705.1. The sequence continues at coordinate 1,922 of CAJWBY010000171.1, read as the reverse complement.
TTGCTGAGCAAACAAATTTACTCGCTTTGAACGCTGCGATTGAAGCCGCACGTGCTGGTGAGCAAGGACGTGGGTTTTCAGTAGTTGCGGATGAAGTTAGATCACTCGCTTCGCGTACTCAAGCATCAACGGCTGAAATACAGGTCATGATAAATAACTTGCAAAATGATACGTCTATTGCGGTTAAAGCTATTTCTGAAGGACAAACACAAGCAAGCGAATGTGTAGCGCAAAGTCAGCAATTGAGCCAAGCTATTAATCAAATAGAAGATACGCTAAAAGCCATTGACTCTATGAGCAAAAGCATAACAAATGCTGCACAAGAGCAACTTATTTATAGTGAGAAAATTGAACAGACAATGAGTGACACAGCTGAAGCCGCGAATAAAAATGCAACTGAAGCAAGCAATATGCACAAGCGAAGTGAAGATGTTAATAATTTAGCGCGCTCGCTTACAAGTTCTGTAGAGAGATTTACACTGTAAACTAGCAAGTACTTACGCAACGAATAAATTTTAGTAAAGCGTCATCAGAAATAAAACCCGATGACGCTAATATTAATAGCGTCTGATCTAATTACATCAAGTTAAAGTAACAAATTCTTCAGCACTCGTTGGGTGTATAGCAATAGTATTATCAAAGTCAGTTTTAGTCGCGCCCATTTTCATCGCAACCGCAAAACCTTGTAATAACTCATCACTACCAAAACCAATAGAATGAATACCGACAATTTTTTCTTCTTTGCCGATACAAATCAACTTCATGCGAGTTGGATCTCGGTAATCTTCAGTTATAGCTTGGTACAATGCTGTGAATTGTGAATTATAACATTTCACTTGCTCTTCACCGTACTCAGCAACCGCTTCTTTTTCAGATAAACCTACTGTAGCAATTACAGGGTGACTAAATACTACTGTAGCAATATTTGAATAATCTAAATGCTCATACGGTTTATTATTGAATAAGCGTTCACATAATCGACGTCCAGCAGCAACAGCTACTGGTGTTAATTGTGCACGTCCAGTGTTGTCACCTACCGCATATATCCCCTCAACATTGGTGTTCTGGTATTTATCTGTGGTAATAAAACCTCGTTCGTTAGTTTCCACACCAGCAGCTTCTAAATTAATGTTATCAGTTGCAGGTTCTCGGCCAATTGCCCAAATTAAAGAGTCAACAGGTCCCACAGATTTACCATTTTCTAAATGCACCGTAAGTTGGCCATTCTCATGTTTTTCAACACGTGAAGGAATACTGTGACTATGAAGTGTTGGACCGTGCTTTGCCATTTGCTCGACTAAGGTGTCACTCAGCATATCGTCAAAACCACGCAGTGGTTTTTCTTTACGTACAAGTAAATGTGAGGTCGTGCCTAAAGCGCGAAATACACCTGCAAGTTCAACGGCGATATAACCAGCACCTATAACAGCAACACTTTTAGGTTGCTCAGTTAAAGCAAAGAAACCATCAGAATCGATACCGTGCTCTGCACCTTCGATACTTGGTATACTTGGACGACCGCCTGTAGCAATTACTATATGGTCAGCGGTAATTCTTTCGCCATCAACTTCAACGGTATTCTTATTTATAAATTTTGCAAAACCATTAATCACGGTAACGTCATTACTCGCAAAACCACGAGCATAAGCTGCATGTATGCGTTCAATATACGCTTCACGATTTTTGACTAACTTTGCCCAATCAAAGCTCTGTAGTGGGGCTTTAAAACCGTAATCGGCCGAATAATGTAACGCATCAGCAATTTGTCCTGCATACCACATAGCTTTTTTCGGTACACAACCAACATTTACACAAGTTCCACCAATATGCTTTGCCTCAATAACAGCGGCTTTTTTACCGTGCTTTGCTGCACGATTTGCTGAGGCGATACCACCGCTTCCTGCGCCAATGGCAAGAAAGTC
>CAJWBY010000170.1 GCA_913020705.1 uncultured Colwellia sp. | reverse complement strand
AAAAAGATTGAATTTGCTCAAGACTCTAAAGTTTCTTTGAATTTTTCTCAAAAAGCCATAACTGAATTTAAAGAGAAAAAAGCTCAAAAAGACTTTTATAAAGGGTATAGTGATTATAGCTATTCACATGATAGTGTGCCTAGAATTTTGAGAAATAACGAATCAAGAGTAATGGCTGAAGTAGGGGATGCTGATTTAGGCTTAAGTGAGCATGAGATATTAGAAAAAAATTTTTCAATGGATATTCATTTTGCCACAAATCGTAAATCGACAAACGGCTCTGCCATTTTTGGAAATAAGAAATCGGCAGGTTTAAGCTATGGCTGTTCGCAAGTCTCAATCCCTCTAAATCATGAGTCCGGTAAAGTTGAACGTCCCCCATTCTATGATAAAGCATTACAAATCTTTGGTGTGGAGTTAGAAAACAGTAAAGAGCATATAGTCATACGTAAGTGTGATTCCTTAATGGAGGGTGAATTCTTAAAAAGCGTTAAGTCTAAATCTACCGCAATGATTTTTATACATGGTTTTAACGTTAACTTTAAAGATGCGCTTTATCAATCGGCACAATTGAAAAAGGATCTTGCATTTGATGGTTCTTTTGTTCTATTTAGTTGGCCCTCATTTGGCGATGTAAGGGGATATGTAGGAGATAAAGAAAGAGCTGTAAGCTCAGGGCCATTGTTAGCAGACCTAATTGAAAAAGTATCTAATCAAGGTTTTGAACAGTTATATATATTGGCTCACAGTATGGGAAGTTATTGCCTTTCCCAAGCGATGCATGGATTAAATAACACATCAAAGTTATCAGAACTACGAATTGCTTTAGCCGCTCCTGATATAGCTCAAGATGATTTTATCAATTTATATGCAAAAGAGTATATTAAGAAGTCTAGTGATGTAACTATTTATACGTGTGATAGAGATAGGGCTTTATATGCTTCACGAGTATTAAATGGGTGTAAAAGAGTAGGACAGTCAAACCCGATTACTTTTTTTAAAGGAATGGAAACCATTGATGCTTCACCTGTCACTAAATTTTTAGCCATGAATCATTCCTATGTTTTTGAAAATAATTATGTACTTACAGATTTATATGATTATTTTTTTAATAAACTTACTGCTGAAGATAGAAGACTCAAACCTTTACCTTCCGTAATTGATAGTACACATTGGGGGCTTCACAGGGTTTAATTACAAGCTTGGTTATGTTATTAGTAGTTCATTGAGCCTAAATGATTGGTAGTATATATCTACAGGATGGCATTAATTATATGTGATATATACAGAAATATTTTCCATAGTTAATTTTATAATATACTTAAATTTTTATTGGGGTCATATGGGGGTCAACATTTAATGATTTTATAGTGTTCTTCAGCTATTGAACTATTTGAAGGGCAATAATAATGCATTCTCATTACATATCAGAACTTATCATAACATCAGAATCATTTGGGATGAAAATGCCTTTCTAATTAACCTTATGTTAATTAATAAAAAAAGCTCAAGCAAGTCTTGAGCTTTTTTATTCAGAACTCATTATGTAATATCATTAATTGTGAGGACTTAAACGTCTAATAATTTTATCTTACTTATTGTCTTGTTTTGACAATTCTTTTATTTATTCATAATCACTTTTCGAACGGTAGCCTCTAATCTTGTTAAACCGGATTTTTTTCCAATAGTAATTGCTTCTTCTAGGCTTTTATCGTGGTTAAAGTGTGCATCTAATGCGAACATTGCACCAACACGGTTACCACTTGAACAATGAACAAAAGTTTCTTCTTGGTTTTCTATAGCGTTAGAAAATGAGATTAAATTTTCACTATTAATGTCTGAAGCACCAGAAATTGGAATAGTGATATAAGTCATGCCTAAGGCTTCTACTTTAGCTTTTTCATCAAAATCATTAAACTCACCGTCGCCACGTAAATTGATTATAGTTTTAATCCCACTTTCAGAAAGAATAACTAGGTCAAGCTCACTGGGTTGACCGCCAACAATAAATTGTGGAGTAAATTGTTGAACATTTTTCGCCGAGATTCTTTCAATAGTATCGTTTTTTAGGGTACAGCCTGAAAACGATGTGATTAAAATTAAAAAGACTGTAAATATTTTTATTTGTTTAATCATTACCTATACTTCCATATTGTTAATTAATTTTACCTAATTATTGTTTTTTAGCGTGTTATTTCAGATATATGTAAATAAATCTATGCATGTATCATTTTTAATATATATTAAATATATAAAACTTTATATCAAAGGCAGTAAACAAATATGATTTTTGGTGCAAAACATAAAGAAGAAAATATTCGTCTGAAAAATGAGAATAATGAATTAAGAACTCGTATTGAAACCTTACAATCTGATTTAGCTTCAGCTGAAAGTGAAAGTGGTCAACTTGCCGAAGATATGTCTAATAACTCTACACGTTATCGGACTCAAGAAGAGATGAATAAGTTATGGATGCAATCATCTATTCTTGTTAACAATATACGTGAAGATATTGCAGTGTCATCTACTGATTTGAATCAACATCGAGATACCTTTAGATCATCTCAGCAGTTGTTTGATCAAATTATGGACATGTTATCTAGCACAATTGCATCTACTTCCCAAATCTCTACTGATACACAAGCAGCTTCAACATCTGCAGACCAACTAAAAACTGTGACATCTGGTATTAATGATTTTGTAAATATTATCAAGGGGATTTCAGATCAGACTAACTTGTTAGCCTTGAATGCAGCTATAGAAGCCGCTAGAGCTGGTGAACAAGGTCGAGGTTTCGCTGTTGTAGCCGATGAAGTTAGAACATTAGCACAGCGCTCTGCAGAAGCCTCGAATGAAATTTCTAATCTTATTGAGCAAGTGAATACTCAAATGGGTGATGTGATCAGCGGAATAAGCCATGTTGGAGATAAGAGCGAAGAAATAAGTGAGAGTACCTCTTCTATCGAAGGTACCGCGAAGCAAATTGTAACTTTATCTAAAAACATGTATTCAGTTATTACTAACACGACTGCAGATTCTTTCTTACAAACGGTCAAAATGGATCATGTTGTTTGGAAGCTTGATGTCTATAAAGTGATGTTAGGTATGTCGGATAAAACGGCAGCTGACTTTTCTGACCACACTATGTGTCGTCTAGGAAAATGGTTCTATCAAGGTGAAGGTGCAGAAAAGTATGCGACTCAAAGTGCATTTAAACAAATTGAGTCGCCTCATATTGCTGTTCACAGCCATGGTATTGATGCATTAAAAGCCCATGCTGCTGGTGAAAGTGAGCGGGCTGTAAAAGCCCTTGCAGATATGGAAAATGCAAGTTTCAAAGTTGTAGATGCGCTATCAGCACTTTCTAAACAAATAGCGGAAAACATTACTTTTGTTGATTAAAGTGAAACGTTTAAGCTATTTATAAAGCTATTATGTTGATTTAAAAAATATAGAAATGCCGTTCAATTATATTGGACGGCATTTTTTTTGTGCTAATTTAAGTTGATTTTAACGGTATTAAATTTTATACATAGGAACATGGATACTATCAAGTTTGTAGCCACATAATGTTGCCTGTCCTTGATAACTTGATTCTCTATCGCCACTAAATTCAAAGTCAAATGTGCTGATCCAGTGAGGACCTAAAGCTTTGGTAAATCTTAACTTACTTGAGCGTCGAGAAAGTGAAATGAATTGTAATGCATCTTTTTCACAATATTGCTTTATGTGGCGTAATGCAAATTCCGATACTTTTCGTAGATAAATGAAATACCACAAAAACAAACAAACGATCAGTAATAAATATATATTTTCCATTCGAGCTCTCTATAGTTAGCGTTGAAATAACATACCAATGGCTTTACTTAATTCATCGCTACGGTTTGGTGATCTCATACATTTGAATATTAAAGGACGTAAAGAAGGAATAGCAACAAGATCTTTGAAAATAGCTTGGAATACTTCAATCTCTTGTTGAGCTATTAATGACTCAAAAAAGGTCATTATTTGCTGTTCATTACTGAAAACTTGCCAACACCTTCCTGCTATTACTATGGCTATTTCTTCAGAGAAAAAGGCATCAGATGAAGGTTGGTTAATTAGTGAATCAATAAATTTAACAACATGTGGGTGTTCGCAACTTGATGATAAGCTACGTAATAAAAAGCTAAGTTCAGCCGTTTGACTGCTATCTTTACAGATCACGTTATGTTCAAATTTTGCTATAAGAGCATCAATAACATCAACAGGTAATTTCACGTTTTCTAATGCAGAACATAAAGGATGTAAAACCGGTTGAGGTAGATGTGGCAAAGCGTTCAGTAATGTTTTTTGTGTTGATTTCTCAGATAAACGTACAACAAAGTCATTTAAACCTTGTACACCAACATTTTGCCAGTCTTGCCAATTATTTTTACTTGACAAATAATTTAATGCCCCCTCGAAATACTGGCTGTTGTTGTTTTTTTCAACAGATATCAAACTATTCAAATAAGCTAATTTGTATTGTGGAGGTGTGAAATGATAAGGGTTACTTTTTAGCAATTCATCTTGTTTCTCATTGGGTGTTGTGTCGAGTTCAGCCCCTAATGCTTCAATAATAATAGCAATAAAATGGTCCCTTGCTACAAGGTTAAGCAAACCTCTTTCATCAAGTGGGAATTTTACAAACCATAAATAAGGCTGTGAATTTTGTTTTTGCCAAAACGTTATCGCAAGAAATGCGTGTCCTTGAGATGGAAATGGGTAGGGGATTTGATTAGCTTCAACTTTAGTAAACGTTTCTTTTGATAATTTATCTATTTTTCGTCCAATATCGAAAACTCTATATTGAGATCCAGAAAGTGTTAATAATTCAGAAATTGATGAAATAGTGCTCATAGCCAAATAATAAATAAAATAATAATCGAATAATGTCGGCATTATAGAGATAATAATAGATCAATACTATTTGCTTTTATGCATCACTGATAATTAACTCGAGATAATCATGCCTTTTGATGAAAAACCCATTTTAACGATACTATATCAAGATGAATATATCGTAGCGGTTGACAAGCCTGCTGGGTTGTTTGTTCATAGGAGTTATATGGATAAAGACGAAATATACTTTGCTTTACAATTAGTACGTGACCAAATTGGCCAATACGTTTACCCACTGCATCGATTAGATCGACCTACATCAGGAATATTGCTTTTTGGTCTTAATGAAGAAGTTGCCCGTTTGATGGGACAAGCGTTTATGGATAAAACTATTCAAAAAACGTATTTTGCATTAACGAGAGGTCATTTAATTGATAGTGGCGACATTGATTATCCACTTAAAGAAAAACTGGATAAGTTAGGTGATAAAAATGTCAGTTTAGATAAAGCGTCACAAGATGCTTTTACTCATTATGAATCTTTATTAACGGCGAGTTTACCCATACAGGTAGGAAAGTTTGATAGTGTACGTTATTCATTGATTAAATGTCTGCCATTAACGGGGAGAAGGCATCAGATTCGACGACATTTAGCACATTTACGTCATCCCATTATTGGTGATATTAATTATGGAGATAATAAACAGAATCCTTTTTTTATTAAACACTTTGGTTTTAAACGATTGATGTTAATGGCTCAAAAAATTGAATTTATTCATCCGATAACCAAAGTATCAGTAAAAATTAGTGCTGACTTTGATCAGCAGTGGTTGCAGGTCTTTGATCAGTTGTCTTGGGGGAAGAGCGCAATAAACAAGCTAATTGAATAATATGTTACGCTTTTAAAGCTAGTTAACTTACTCAGCGGCAATTATGCTAACAGAGTTAACGTCTCTTTCTATTAATGCAGCATAAACATGTTGAACTCTGTTGGTATCAATGTCGCTTTCTTTTGGACCTCTAATACTGACAGCATTCACAAATATATCACTACTGTAATTTTTACGTTGTTGTGCAAATGCTAGCATCATTTTTTGGTCTTCAGTAACAGGACGATTAAGTAATGACATCATTAAATGATGATCAGAGATTAACGGCTTTTTTACAATCTCAACTTTTGGTGTTGTACTGCAAGCAGTCAATAAAAAGGCGGATAGGACAACAAGTAGCGTTAAAATTTTTTTCATAATTAGTCAATAATAAAGCAAGCGATACTTGTAGATGGCAAATGCTATGCCAATTCTATTTTTGATTTGTTAATCGAAAGCGATAAGTGCAGAGTTATTAAATAACAGACTGTTATCTATATATAATTTTATTGATGAAAATGATGTTTTATTGTGTGGTTTATTTAGTACTACGAAGTTTAAGTAAGGTTTACTTATCTTGTGTCAAAATAATAGCGGTGATGAAATCACCGCTATTTGTCGACGAATTTTAAAATTTCTATTCTTCGGATACCGAACGAAGTAATGCGTTTATACCCACTTTTGCCCGAGTTTTTGCATCAACTTTCTTAACGATAATCGCAGCGTACAAACTATAAGTTCCACATTTAGACGGAAGATTCCCCGGAACAACTACCGAGCCTGCTGGTACACGCCCATAATGTACTTCACCTGTTTCACGGTCAAATATCCTCGTACTTTGGCCAATATAAACGCCCATAGAAATAACAGCGCCTTCTTCAACAACAACCCCTTCTACAATTTCTGAACGAGCACCAATAAAGCAGTTGTCTTCAATAATTGTTGGGCCAGCTTGTAATGGCTCTAAAACGCCACCAATACCAACACCACCAGACAAGTGTACATTCTTACCAATTTGCGCACACGAGCCTACAGTTGCCCATGCATCAACCATACAACCTTCATCAACAAAGGCGCCAATATTAACAAAGCTTGGCATAACCACAACATTTTTACCGATAAAACTACCCGTACGTACTGATGCTCCTGGCACTACGCGAACGCCATCAGCTTCAAAATCTGTTTGTGTGTAATTTGTATATTTCATAGGAACTTTATCGAAAAAGGTACTTTCAGCACCATCAATGACTTCGTTGTCCCAAATTCTAAATGAGAGTAAAACCGCTTTTTTAAGCCATTGGTGAACAACCCATTCACCAGCGATTTTCTCTGCAACACGAGCTGAGCCGTCATTAAGTGCGGCTAAGGCATCTAAAACTGATTGCTTAATTTCAGCGGAAACTGTTTTAGGTGTGATGTTCATTCTGTCTTCAAAGGCCTGTTCTATGATGCTTTGTAAGTTTGACATTTTATTTCCTATTCTTTTGAATTTATTGTTTTAAAGTTTTATACGTTAAGTAGGGCTGTCACATAACATGGTTGAAAGTTGTTCTTGTTGCTCTAGCGTTAAAGCCAAATTATCAACGTTTGAAACTGTAAATACGTCTTCTGCTTTTTCACCAAAGGTTGTGATTTTTGCAGAATGAATGCTTATTTGACATCGTTGAAAAATGTTCGCAAATTTAGCTAAAAGTCCAGGATGATCAAGTGCAATTATTTCTAATAAAGTAGTTTTTTCTGTTGCTGTTTTAATAAAACTGACTTTAGTCGGTATTTTGAAGTTATCAATATAAGTTGGCGCAGCTTTATTTTTTATCTTTGGTGATGGCTTCATTAATGACTTTGTCAGTGTTCTTGTTATATCTAAAGCACGACTTTTGTCTGTAATCGCTTTGTTCTTTTGATCAAGTACAACAAAAGTATTTAATGTATAACCTTTTTTGCTACTAATGATTTTTGCATCGTGAATTGATAGGCGTTTTGCATCAAGTAATATCACCATTTTGGCAAAAATATTACTCGAGGCTTTTGTGTATATAAATATTTCTGTCCCGCCACGATAAGGTTTAGGACTTATAATCACTAAAGGCTTAACGATATTATGCGTTATTATATGTTGGCTATGCCAAGCAATTTGTTCTGGAGAATAACGAGAAAAATAATCAGCTTTTAGTTTATTCCAGAATTTTTTAACTTCTGTAATATCCGTTTCTTTTTGCGCTAATATTTCTAACGCTTTTTCTTGGTTTTCTCGAATTTTTGAGCGTAAATCTACTTGCTTTTCAAGGCCTCTACGAAAGGCTCTTTTAGTATTGAAGTAAAGTTCTTCGAGTAGATTTGCTTTCCAGCTATTCCATAAACTTTCGTTGGTTGCGCGCATGTCAGCTACGGTTAAACAATAAAGATAATCTAAGTGCGCTTCATCTCTAACAATTTCACCAAAGGCTTTAATCACTTCAAAATCTGAGATGTCTCGGCGCTGTGCTGTTACTGACATCAGTAAATGATTCTTAACCAACCAAGCGATCATTCTGCCATCATGGTCATTAATTGGGTGAACTTTACTAAACTCTAATGCATCTACTGCACCTAATTTAGCATGGTCACCGCCACGCCCTTTAGCAATATCATGAAAAATTCCCGCAATATAAAGGATTTCAGGTTTACGAATACGTTGCATTATTTTACTGCAAAGTGGGAAGTCATTATCATATTTGGTTAGGCTAAAACGATGAAGGTTTTTAATCAGCCTATAACTGTGCTCATCAACTGAATATGCATGAAATAGGTCGAATTGCATTTGACCAACAATATTACGCCACTGTGGCAAATAAGCAGCAATAATTGAATGCTGGTGCATCAATGTAAAAGTAAGCCCTAGGCCATTAGGGTGCTTCATTATTTCAACGAAAATTTTCCTGCATTCTGCGTAATCCATTAAGCCAGAAATTAAACGTCTGCGTGCATTTCTTAGTAACCTGAGTGTGTTGGGATGCAAACCGGTTATGTTTTCGTTTTGAGCGACAAGTAAAAACATTTCCATTATTTTTACTGAACTCATAAATACTCTATCGTTAACGGCATTTATGTGACCGTCGACAACAATAAAATCTTTATTGAGTGGTAATTCTTGAATCGGGTGATCTTTTTTGATGATGGCGTGTTCGAAATGCTGTAACAGCATTTTGTTAAGCTCAGCAATACGGCCAAGAATACGAAAAAAACGCTGCATCATGCGTTCAATTGCCAACTTTCCTTCTTCGCCAAAGCCCATAAGTTTGGCTACGTCGGGTTGGTAGTCAAACAGTAAACGATTTTCACTGCGGCCAGCAATAATGTGCAAGGCGGCGCGCATTCGCCATAAATAATCTTGACACTCTAATAATTCAAAAAATTCATTTTGTGTTAAGTATTTATGAGCAACGAGTTCTTCTAATGAGTCTGCTGAGAAATGACGTTT
>CAJWBY010000169.1 GCA_913020705.1 uncultured Colwellia sp. | reverse complement strand
CCCGGTGGCGCTATTATGCCGATTTATGATGCGCTATATGATAGTGACGTTAAACACTTTTTGTGTCGTCATGAACAGGGTGCCGCATTTTCAGCTGTAGGCTACGCAAGAGCTGCAGGTAAAGTAGGTGTTTGTTTTGCGACTTCTGGTCCTGGGGCTACGAATTTAATAACGGGCCTTGCGGATGCGCTTGCTGACTCTATTCCAATTGTGGCTATAACAGGTCAAGTGCCAACTTCTGTGATGGGCTCCGATGCTTTTCAGGAAATTGATGTTTTTGGTTTGTCATTAGCTTGTACAAAACACTCTTTTCAGGTGACCGATATTAATGATCTTGAAAAAGTATTACATCAAGCATTTGCTATAGCACTTGAAGGTAGGCAAGGACCAGTACTTGTTGATATCCCAAAAGATATTCAAATAGCTCACATTGTTAGTAAAGGGCATATAGCCTCAAACTTGAAAAATAAAGTGAATTTACCGCCTGCTAATGTGGGTTCTGCAATTGCCATGCTTTGCCATGCTAAGCAACCTGTTTTATATGTGGGTGGCGGTGTTGGTATGGCAAATGCTGTTGATGAATTACGAAACTTTATTGATATTACTAATATTCCAAGTGTATCCACGTTAAAAGGTTTAGGAGCCATCGCACCTGAAGACGAGAATTATCTTGGCATGTTAGGAATGCATGGCACTAAAGCAGCAAACTTAGCCGTACAAAAAAGTGATTTGTTGGTTGTTGTGGGTGCGCGTTTTGATGACCGTGTCACAGGTAAATTAGATGATTTTGCGCCAAATGCGAAAATCATTCATTTTGATATAGATACGGCTGAAATTAATAAGCGACGTACAGCTGATTCGGCTATTTTAGGTGATTTAAAAACTAATTTACCTGCATTGGCTATACCATTGGAAATAGAAGGCTGGCAGCAAGATTGTCAGCAAATGAAAACCGATTTTGGCTGGGATTATAATCATCCCGGTGACACTATTTTCGCTCCTGCGGTATTAAAAGAAGTCAGTGATAAAATGCCGAAAAACACCTGTGTTACTACCGATGTTGGACAACATCAAATGTGGGCAGCACAGCATATGTCATTTAATGATCCCAGTAACTTTTTGACGAGTGGTGGCATGGGAACAATGGGCTTTGGTTTACCTGCAGCAATTGGTGCGCAAGTGAGCCGTCCAACCGATTGTGTCATTGCTGTATCCGGTGATGGTTCAATAATGATGAATATTCAGGAGTTAGCGACGATTAAACGCTTTCAGTTGCCGGTAAAAATTGTGCTTATTGATAATGCAAAATTAGGCATGGTTCGTCAATGGCAAGATCTTTTCTTTCAAGGGCGCTTAAGTGAAACAGATCTTTCTGATAACCCAGACTTTGTCATGCTTGCAAATGCCTTTGACATCAAAGCTAAGCAAATTGTTTCTAAAGGCGAAGTTTCTGCTGCGATTGAAGAAATGCTTGAACATGATGGGCCTTATTTATTACAAGTAAAAATTGATGCTGCAGATAATGTATGGCCGCTAGTTCCACCCAATACAGCTAATGATAAAATGATGGAGAGTACATAATATGAATCATTATCAATTAATTATAAAAGCTGATGATAAACAAGTGGTTCTAGAGCGTATTTTGCAGGTTGCGCGTTACCGAGGCTTTTTAATCGAAGGTATTAATGCTCGCGTTAATACAGGAACAAATATTGGCACGATAGAATTAATGGTGCGAAGTGAGCGACCAATTTCTTTTCTTGTTGATCAAATTAATAAATTGATAGACATCAAAGACGTCAAAGTTGGCACAAATACGACGCAGTAATATGACGCAGAACAAGTTATAATAAATGCGCAACAAGCACCCATAAAAATTCAGAGTTAGTTGATTGAGTAAACTACAGCTAACTCGTTAAAAATATTATAAATTAGGAAGAAAAATGGCTAAAGTAAATGCAGAACTAATTTGGTTTAATGGTGAACTCATGCCGTGGCAAAATGCTACTGTACATGTAATGAGTCACGCTTTGCATTATGGTTCATCAGTGTTTGAAGGTATTCGTGCTTATGATACTCATAAAGGTACGTGTATTTTCCGTTTAGAAGAACATATCAAACGTTTATTCGATTCAGCAAAAATTTATCGTATGGATATTCCTTTTACTGAAGAAGAAATTGTTCAAGCGTGTAAAGACGCTGTCGCTAAAAATGGTTTAGCTTCAGCTTACTTGCGCCCATTGGCATTCTTAGGTGATATCGGTATGGGTTTACGTCCACCTATTGATGCAAAAGCTGATGTAATGATTGCCGCATTTAGCTGGGAAGCATACTTAGGTGCTGACGCTATTGAAAACGGTGTAGAAGTTGGTGTTTCAAGTTGGAATCGATTAGCACCCAATACTATGCCAACAGCAGCAAAAGCTGGCGGTAATTACCTTTCATCACAACTAATTTCAGCAGAAGCTGCTCGTCATGGTTATGCTGAAGGCGTAGCATTAGATATCAATAATATGGTGAGCGAAGGTGCTGGCCAAAATTTATTCTTGATTCGTAAGGGCATTCTTTATACACCTCCTGGAACAGCTTCTATTTTACAAGGGCTAACGCGCGATACGGTTTTCTTCCTTGCCGAGAAGTTGGGCTATGAAGTACGTGAAGAGCCAATTTCACGTGAGTCATTATATCTTGTTGATGAATTCTTTATGTGTGGAACTGCAACCGAAGTTGTACCGGTAAAATCTGTTGATGGAATGTTAGTGGGTAATGGTTCTCGTGGACCAATTACTAAAGCTATTCAAGAAGCATTTTTTGGTATATTCAACGGCACCACTGAAGTACCAGATAACTGGTTAGATCCAATAAAATAGTTTAAGAACATCTTAACTCTTTGTCATTTGGCACTTTAGCAATATCGGAAATACTCACTTATATTCATAAGCTCCGTGTTTCCTTTTTCTACAGCGCCAAATGACTGCGGGTTGAGTCATTATCATCAATTTAACTATTTTAAAAACAGCTTCAATGAGGGTGTTTTCAAAATAAATTTTATCCTAAATATTAATTAATATTATCAATCGGAATGTAACTATCATGCCTAAATTAAGATCTGCAACTTCTACTCAAGGCCGTAATATGGCTGGAGCTCGTGCTTTATGGCGCGCAACTGGAATGACTGATGGCGATTTTGGCAAACCGATTATTGCTGTTGTTAATTCTTTTACCCAATTTGTGCCGGGTCACGTGCATTTAAAAGATATGGGGCAACTTGTTGCTGGCGCGATTGAAAAAGCAGGTGGTGTTGCTAAAGAATTTAATACTATTGCCGTTGATGATGGTATTGCAATGGGACACAGCGGTATGCTTTATAGCTTGCCATCACGTGATCTAATTGCTGATTCAGTTGAATACATGGTAAATGCCCATTGTGCAGATGCCATGGTGTGTATTTCAAACTGTGACAAAATTACTCCTGGGATGTTGATGGCGGCTATGCGATTAAATGTTCCTGTGATTTTTGTTTCTGGTGGTCCAATGGAAGCAGGTAAAACTAAGCTTTCTGATCAAATCATTAAACTTGATTTAGTTGATGCGATGATCCAAGGCGCAGATCCAAAAGTTTCTGATAAACAAAGTGACCAGGTTGAACGTTCTGCGTGTCCTACTTGTGGCTCATGTTCTGGCATGTTTACAGCTAACTCAATGAACTGTTTAGCAGAGGCTCTAGGTTTGGCGTTGCCGGGTAATGGTTCAATGTTGGCAACCCATGCTGACCGTGAGCAATTATTCTTAAAAGCAGGTAAAGAAATTGTTAAGTTAACGAAGCGTTATTATCAAGAAAATGATGATTCAGCATTACCACGCAACATTGCCAATAAAGACGCTTTACACAATGCTATGTGTCTAGACATTGCGATGGGGGGGTCAACGAATACCATTTTACATTTATTAGCAACAGCACAAGAAGCGGGTATAGATTACACCATGGAAGACATGGATAAATTATCTCGCATTGTGCCGCAGTTATGTAAAGTAGCTCCTTCAACACCTAAATACCATATGGAAGATGTCCATCGTGCTGGCGGTGTAATCGCAATATTAGGTGAGTTATCTCGCGCTGGTTTATTAAAAACTGATGTGCCAAATGTTCTAGGTACGACATTAGCCGATGTTATCGCTAAATATGACATTACTGTGACTGACGATGAAGACGTTAAAAAATTCTACCGCGCAGGTCCTGCAGGTATACGTACGACTAAAGCATTTAGCCAAGATTGCCGTTGGGATACATTAGACGATGACCGTGAAAATGGCTGTATTCGTAGTATCGAAAATGCCTTTTCACTTGAGGGTGGTTTAGCGGTATTAGCAGGTAACATTGCGCCTGACGGTTGTGTTGTTAAAACGGCTGGCGTATCAGACGATAACTTAGTCTTTACTGGCCCTGCTCATGTATTTGAAAGCCAAGACGATGCAGTATCTGGTATTTTAGCGGGTAAAGTCGTTGCTGGCGAAGTCGTTGTTATTCGCTACGAAGGTCCTAAAGGTGGCCCAGGTATGCAAGAAATGCTTTACCCAACTACTTACTTAAAATCGATGGGCTTAGGTAAGGAATGTGCATTATTAACCGACGGTCGTTTCTCTGGTGGTACGTCAGGTTTATCTATTGGTCACGTTTCACCTGAAGCGGGCAGTGGCGGAACAATCGCGTTAGTTGAGCAAGGCGACATCATCCATATTGATATTCCTACTCGCGCAATCACATTAAAAGTGAGTGATGAAGAACTTGCGGAACGTCGTGCGAAAATGGAAGCAAAAGGTAAAGATGCGTGGAAAGCCATTGGCCGTGTTCGTCCAATCAGCTATGCGCTTAAAAACTACGCAATGCTGGCGACGAGTGCTGACAAAGGTGCAGTACGTAACCGTGATTTGTTGGACGGAATAGAATAATGATGACCTTGTGGACTAAATATAATGACTGAAGCAGAGCAGCAAGCTTTAGTACTTGCTAAAGCAAGTCAAGAAGAAGCGCTTGGCTATTTGAGAAAAATATTATTAGCGCCTGTCTATGATGTAGCTGTTGAAACAGAGTTAACACCGTTAACTAAGTTGTCATCGCGTTTAGGTAATCAAATAACACTTAAACGTGAAGATCAACAACCGGTTCATTCATTTAAGTTACGTGGTGCATATAATAAGTTATCTAACTTAACTGAGGAGCAATGCTTTCACGGTGTTATTGCTGCGTCTGCCGGTAATCATGCTCAAGGCCTAGCACTTGCCGCAAATAAGCTTGGTATTAAAGCCACAATTGTTATGCCGATTACGACGCCAGAAATCAAAGTTGATAATGTGCGTAACTTTGGCGCCGAAGTTCGCTTAATTGGCAATAGTTTTAATGAAGCACAAATAGCATCAATAGAATATGCACGAAATGAAAATAAAACATTAGTGCATCCTTTTGATGATGTGGATGTTATTGCGGGGCAAGGTACTGTCGCAAAAGAACTTTTACAGCAACAGCCTAAAGTAGATGTGGTATTTATACCGGTCGGCGGCGGTGGTTTATTAGCGGGTATGGCGGTTTATTTAAAACAACTGCAACCACATATAAAAGTGATTGGTGTTGAAGCGGAAGATTCAGCTTGCTTAAAAGCAGCAATGGAAGCAGGTGAACCAGTCGACTTAGAGCAAGTAGGCCTTTTTGCTGACGGTGTTGCTGTGAAAAGAATCGGTAAAAATACGTTCAATTTAATCAAACATTATTGCGATGATGTGATCACCGTATCTACCGATGAAATTTGTACATCGATTAAAGACATTTTTGAACAAACTCGAGTAATTTCAGAACCTGCAGGCGCATTGTCATTAGCAGGCTTACAAAAGTATTGTAAAACCAGTGTTGGAGGTGAGTCGTTAATTGCGATTTTATCTGGCGCTAACATGAACTTCCATACCTTACGTTATATTTCAGAACGCTGTGAGCTTGGTGAACAAAAAGAAGCCGTACTTTCTGTTACTATTCCAGAAAAGAAAGGCAGTTTCAGAAAGTTCTGTCACACCCTCGATGGAAGAGTGATCACAGAATTTAATTATCGTTATGCAACTAAAGCTGACGGTAGCCATAAAAATGCTAATATTTTTGTTGGCGTTCGAACGGGTGGCGAAAAAGATCGCGAGCAATTGCTCTCAGTGTTAGATGAAAAAGATTATCAAGCCACTGATCTTACTAATAATGAACTCGCAAAGTTACATGTTCGTTATATGATCGGCGGACAAAATTCATCTCCGACACAAGAGCGAATTTTTCGTTTTCAATTTCCCGAATACCCAGGAGCATTAGAAAAATTTTTAGATACTTTAGGTGAACATTGGAACATTACATTATTTCACTATCGTAACCATGGCGCAGCATTCGGACAAGTACTTACGGGGTTTGAAGTCAACAATGATGATCAATTAGCCTTTTTTAATCACTTAAAGGATTTAGGTTACGAGTGGCAGGAAGAAACTGATAATCAAGCTTATCAAAATTTTTTAAATTAAATAATATTCAAATATAAACCTCTATATAGAGATCAGATACTAAAGCCACTTTAATTAAAGTGGCTTTTTACGTTTTAGTGGGTTGGAGAACTCTGTGTTTTATCAACGTAACGTCTTTCAAATAAAGAAGGATAAAAGTAATAGAGAACTCCTCGTTTTTGAAATGCTTGAAAATACAACTAACAAAGTGTCTAACGACAAAGTGTTGAAATTTTTTAGATTCTGCTGATTACCAACAATAAATTTACTTAACAAAACTCTCAGCTATAGTTATGTAACATCAAATTATAATAATGCGAATTGATTTTATATGTCAAAAAGATTACTCGTTGTAGAGGACAGTAAGCCAATTGCATTAGTGATTGAAAAAATGGCGGTATCTTTAGGATATTCAGTTACAATCGCGCCCACTTTTGCTGTGGTAAAATTACTTCTCGCAAAGGAGCATAACTTTTTCTTAGCGACGCTTGATTACGGCTTACCTGATGCACCCAATGGAGAAGTAATTCCTTTCATCCTCCAACACAATATTCCAAGTATAATTATGACGGGCAGGATCGATGACGCGACACATAAAAAGCTACTTAATCAGCCTATTATCGATTACATCACAAAAGAAAATGCACAGGCCTATCATTACTTATTAAGAATCCTTCATGGTCAACTTCATAACCCTAAAATAGGTGTTTTAGTCTTCGATAGTTTTTTAGCATCAAGGAATCATATTTGCCAATTACTCAAACGAAGAAATTTTACGGTTTATGATGTTGCTGATGGTACAAAAGCGGTGCAAAAACTTGAAGAGCAACCCGATATAAAAATAGTCATTACAGAGCAAGATTTAACGGGCATGAGTGGGTTAGAATTATTACACAAAATCAGAGCTAAACACCCTATTAATGAATTAATTATTATTGCCGTAGCAAGTTCAGAAAAGAGTTTTCAATCAGCACGATTCATTAAAAATGGTGCGGATGATTTTTTACGGAAACCTTTTTGCCCTGAAGAGTTCTATTGTCGGGTTATGCAAAATATTGAAAAGCTACAATATATTGAGAAACTAAAAGATGTGAATTAACTTGAGATAGACGGTTTTATAATATTTTTTCTGGCTTTGTATTCTATTAGTCAGTAACTTTTATGGTGTTCAATGTTCTCACGAGTCATAGATCTTAAAATATATTTATTGTAATCTAATGAAAATAAGTTTGATATTTGGGATATATTTTGTCAAAGCACTTGTTGGTTGTTGAAGATAGCGCTCCTATCGCTAAAGTTATTGAAAGCATGGGCCGTTCATTAGGGTATCAAGTAACGATTGCCAGCACATTAGCCGGGGTACGTGCGATACTTGCTAAAAAACAAGATTTTTTTGTTGCAACGATCGATTATGGTTTACCTGACGCAAACGATGGGGAAGCTATTCCATATGTTTTGCAACACAAAATCCCCAGCATAGTGATGACCGGTCGTGTTGACGATAAAACCCGTCAAAAAATTCTTAATTTACCTGTTATTGACTATATAACTAAAGAAAACTCTCAAGCTTACCATTATCTACTTCGAGTTCTACATTACCAACTTACCAATGCTAAAGTGACCGTATTAGTGGTTGACGACTCTTTAACCGCTCGTAATAATATTTGTTCATTATTAAAACGAAGAAATTTTAAAGTGTTAAGTGCCGATAATGGAGCACGGGCTTTAAAAGTGTTAAATGACCATCCAGAAATAAAAATGGTGATCACTGATCAAGAAATGCCAGGTATGGACGGTATTGAATTGATACAGAACATTAGAAAAAACCATCTAAAAAACGAACTCATTATTATTGGCATTTCTGGCGCAAATAGAGATTTTCAATCTGCACGTTTTATAAAAAATGGCGCTGATGACTTTCTGAGGAAACCATTCTGCCCAGAAGAATTTTATTGCCGTATCATGCACAATATTGAAAAAATTCAGTACCTTGATGATGTAAAAATAGCGGAAAGTAAAGATTATTTAACAACATTATTCAATCGACGAAGTTTTGTTGAGCAAGCTGACAATATTCACAGTAAGGTTTCTACTTCAAAATATTTGAATGTATTAGCTTTAATACGTATTGATAGTTTCAAAGAGATAAATGAGAATATTAGCCATGAAATGGGAGATAATGTCCTCATTGAACTCGCTAAATTACTTTCTCTTCATTTTAAGAAAGACTTAGTGTCTCGTTTTGGTGGTGGTGAGTTCGGCATATTAATTAATGGTCAAGATGAGGCATCAATTGAAAAACGAATAGAGTATTTAAGGTTAGCGGTACAAAAGCATATTACTATTGCCCAAAAAGTAGAACATCAATTTACAGTAAGTATTGGTACAACGATGATGAACGATAATGAATCATTACAATATCTCTTAAAAGAAGCTGACCAAGCTTTACACCAAGCAATTGAAAAGGGCGGCAACCAATCTGTGATTAAAGGCTTTATTGAGCTTGGTTAAATGAAAAACGCTTTTAATGATGAGTAAAGTAATAGGGTAACCTACCAACCTATTTTAAATGTTATTTAATAAGTTGGCTTAAACCTAAGTTAATTTTGCTTCTATTTCTGCAAGTTTATTTTCTAAGTCTGCAAGTTTTTCACGAGTTTTTAGTAATACTTGTGTCT
>CAJWBY010000168.1 GCA_913020705.1 uncultured Colwellia sp. | reverse complement strand
TGAAAATACCGTAGTATTAGAAGGTTATGAAAAAATTGATTTAGGCATGATCTTAAATATTTCTGACGAAGTTAAATTGCAAGTATCAGTGAGCAACTTAACAGATGAAGATGCCATCACTGAAGGTGATCCGCGTGATTCATTATCTTCAAATGGGCGTTACATTTTACCTAGAACGTTTGATTTAAGTGTTAGTTACCAATTCTAATTAACGCTTAAATTTATCTAAAAAGCCAGTTAACAAGTTAACTGGCTTTTTAATATGTACCGAATTATTTAACTATTTATTCCAACGTAGATAATAAGTTATTTCAGCGAAAGTGCTATTTCATATAAAGCGTTTTTCTTAACGCCATAAATTTCAGCCGTAATTGCACACGCTTTTTTAGGTTTCATTTCTTCCAATAATAATTTCAACGTATCAATAGCTTTTGCAGGTATAACGTTGGGATCAATTTTATTCCCCTCAATGATTAACACCATTTCACCTTTTAGCTGATTCGGATCTTCTTTTAACCAAGCTAATAAGTTTTCAGCCGAATCTGAGTGAATGGTCTCAAACGTTTTAGTTAACTCACGAGAAATAACAACCTGACGTTCGCCACCTAAGACTTTTACAATATCTTCAACCGTATCAATAGCTCGACGCGGTGCATCATAGAACACCATAGTACGTGGTTCTTCTAACAAATTGGCTAACGTTGATTGTCTCGCCCCTGATTTTGAAGGAAGAAAACCTTCAAATGAAAAACGGTCTGTAGGCAAACCTGCTACAGATAAAGCCGCAATTGCTGCACAAGCTCCAGGGATAGGAGAAACAGGTAAATTTAGTTCACGACAATGTCGAACCAAATGAAAACCAGGATCACTGATAAGCGGTGTACCCGCATCTGAAACCAACGCAATACTTTTACCTTCTTGTAAAAGTGTTGCAACATAATCTTGGCGTTGACGCTCATTGTGGTCATGTAATGACAATGTTTTATTTTTTATCGAATATGTCGATAATAATCTTTGAGTATGACGAGTATCTTCGCAGGCTATAATATCCACATGAGTTAACACATCTAGAGCACGCTGGCTGATGTCTGTTAAATTCCCGATTGGTGTGGCGACAATGTAAAGCGTGCCTGATTCTACAAATACTGACGACATAATGAATACTTAAGTTGAGACTGATGAGAATGAAGTTTATTATAAAGCTAACTAATAAAGTACGGATTTATCGCTGGTGAGCCAAACTAATTTTTTGTTTTCTAATAAAAAGCCCTTTTATCGCATAACTTCTCTTTGTTTTGTGGTTTTTATAGTCTCTACGCTGACGACAAGTTGTAGTACTTCACAAAAGTCTGCAGCAAAAAAAGTGACTGAGGCGCCACTTGAAAAGCCCTCAGATACGTCAGGTAATATAATAACCGCGCAACAATTATTGTTAGATGCACAAACACAAGACGCACAAGCCGCGATAGCAACGCTTACTAGAGCCAGTGAAATACTCATTCTCGAAGAAAATTATAATCATGCTTTATGGTTAGCCCAGCAAGTTGCCCAACTGTCTGAAAATGAAAAACAGATATACCGTCTCGCTTTAGTGAGTGCCCACAGTTTACTTAAAGTAAATGAAATTCAATTATCATTTGAACAACTAGAAGTTGCTCACCAATATTCGCAAGACAACAATATTCCCCATCAAGAAGACTATTATTATTTATTTGCTGAAGTACAGAAAAGTAGAGCGCTAAAAATCAGTTCGCTTAATGCTAAGTTACATTGGTTTGCGCTTAGTAAGAAAACAACCACTGAAAACATTCAGCAAATATGGCAAGACTTGAGCTTACTGTCTACTTGGCAAGTGGGTCAATTAGGTGATCTGTCACCCCCTTATTTTAAAGGATGGCAGCAGTTACTTACTTATGCTCATAAGTTTGGTGATGAAGCAAATCGTTTTAACCGTTACTTAACACAGTGGCAGCGTGATTTTCCTGCTCATCCTGCGCAAGCTATCATTGAATCGCTAAGAACTGTTGCATTAGATGATAAACAATTTATTCAAAATATTGCGATTATACTGCCTTTATCAGGTAATCAAGCAAACGCGGGAAAAGTTGCACAACAAGGTATTTTAGCGGCTTATAGTAACATTCCTGATAAAAATCTAACCTTCATTGATGCTGACACCTTAGATTGGGCAATGTTAAATAAACAACTTATTACAGCTGATATTCATTTTGTTATAGGCCCATTACTAAAAGGGAATGTTGACAAGTATCTAGCACTAAACGAAATATTATTACCGGGCTTATTACTTAACACCCCGGAACAAGAGCAGCGCAATAACTCACAAATAATACTATCAATGCTTCCAGAAGATGAAGCTATACAGGCTGCAACGACACTAAGCCGTAAAAATTATCTTTCACCGGTAGTACTTAGTCATAAAGATACTGCAAGTAAAAGAATCGCGAAGGCATTTACAAATCAATGGCAACTTATTAACGGTTATACCCCAGAAGTCGTTTATTTTGATAAAGGTAAAAAAATGCAACAACAGCTAAAAGCAAGTTTAGATGTTGACAGTAGCCAAGCGCGTATTGCTGATTTGAAAATAAGACTACTACAGAGCTTGAAAACGGAATCTAGAAATCGCAGAGACATAGATATGTTTTATTTAGTCGGCTCACCTGCAGAAACGAGATTACTAAAGCCTTACATTGATGTTAATACCAGCCCATTCGCAAAAATAATACCCGTATACGCAAGCTCTCGCAGTCATAGTACTAAACAAGATCCCAGCAAACTTAGTGATCTTCGTAATCTTGTTTTTACTCAAATGCCTTGGCTTTTAAATAGCCAGCAGCAAAATACTCAATTAGCTAATTTAAGTAAAACCCTTTGGCCTAGTCGAAGTGATTCTTTACAGCGAATCTTCGCTATGGGTTACGACAGTTTATATTTAGTTGATAAGTTATCTTCAATGCAACAAAGACCTTATGTTCGTCACTTCGGGCAAACAGGTATTTTGAAATTGGACGATAATAATATCCTTACACGCAGTTTATTATGGGGCATTTATCAACAGGGTAAGGTGTCTGAAATTGCTATGGACTAAAAAGCTTTCAACACGAGAAACAGGTAACGTTACTGAAACTTTTGCTGTTAACTATCTTGTTAAAAAAGGCTTAATTCTACAGGATAAAAATCGTCATAGCCGGATGGGCGAAATTGACATAATCATGAAAGAGGATGAAACTTTCGTCTTCATAGAAGTTAAATATCGCTCTTCTGAGCTGTTTGGTGGTGCTATTTCAGCTATTTCCGAACAAAAACAGCAAAAAATTAGGAAAACAGCCGCATTTTATCTGCAACAATGTGGTTTAAACGAATATAATACCTCATGTCGATTTGATGTTGTTGCCTTACAAGGTAATATAAACAATCTTGATATTACCTGGCTAAAAAATGCCTTCTAGAAAAAATAAACGGAGCTAAGTTCATTTATGTTAGAACGGATCAAAAGTAACTTTACCGAAAGTATCCAAACTAAAATTGCCGCCAGCGAATTATTAGCAGGCCCTATTGAGCATGCCGGTATGATAATGGTACAAAGCTTATTAGCAGGTAATAAAATACTTGCATGTGGTAACGGTGGTTCTGCAGGCGATGCGCAGCACTTTTCTGCCGAGCTTTTAAATAGGTATGAGACGGAGCGTCCGCCATTACCTGCAATAGCCTTAACAACTGACACTTCAACAATTACTTCTATTGGTAATGATTATCACTTTGATGAAATCTTTTCTAAACAAGTGAGAGCATTAGGCAATAACGGTGATGTTTTACTGGCTATTTCTACCAGTGGTAATTCTCGTAATGTTATAAAAGCAATTGAAGCTGCAGTTTCACGTGATATTCCTATTATCGCTCTAACGGGTGGAGATGGCGGAGATATCGCAGGCTTACTGGGTGAGAACGATGTAGAAATACGCGTTCCTTCAGGACGTACCGCACGAATTCAAGAAGTACATTTAGTGGTTATACATTGTTTGTGCGATATTATTGATACCACTTTATTTCCTCAAGATGCGAGTTAATATGCGTTCGACTAATTTATTATTAACCCTCAGCGCTGTTTTGTTATTACAAGGGTGTGTTGCTGCAGCTGTAGTTACCATTATTGGCGGTGCATCTGCTGCTACCGATGAACGCAGTATTGGCACGCAGATGGATGATCAAAAGATTGAATTTGAAGCTTATGCGAAGCTTTCACAGCATGAAGCCTTAGATGACAATGCTAACCTACAAGTTATCAGTGTTAACGGTAGTGTATTAGTTATAGGGCAAGCACCTAATACCTATCTACGCGATTTAGCGATCAAGTCAATTAATGAAGTTGGTCTGATAATACAGTTACATAATCAAATTCGCATCAGTAATACGACGTCGATAACGACACGAAGTAATGATATTTGGTTAACCTCAAAAGTTAAAACGGCTCTTTTTGGTAGTGATGAACTTGATGCTACTAATATTAAGGTCGTTACAGAGAATGGTGAAGTATTCTTGATGGGTTTAGTTACTGAAGCCCAAGCCAATGAAGCGGTAAACATTGCGCGTAATGTAAGTGGTGTTAATCGTGTATTCAAAATTTTTGAGTACATTTAAAACACATCAAAATTTGCATTAAAAAAAGCCTCACTAATTAATATTAGTGAGGCTTTTTTGTAAGTCTACTAGGTAAATAATTTCATCGCATATTAAATAGCGTGATGAATTTATTTACTTAATTACTTTTAAGCTAGGTTTACCTTTTGCTTTCTGTGCGCCTTTTTTAGGCAAAGACTTTTCAGTATTTATGTTATCTGATTCTACACTTGATAATCCAATTGGCTTAACAGGGCTTATGTCTTCGCTTTTTTCAGGTTCAGGATGCTCAATAGCTAACGATGTACCTGCGCCATTTTCTTTCGCATAAATAGCTGCTATCGCACCGTACGGTACAGTAATATGCTCAAGCTTACCGCCAAAACGAGCGCTAAGCTCAATGGCATTATCAGCAAGAGAAATAGAACCAACAGCAGACATTGAAACATTCAGCACTATTTGTCCGTCTGTAACATAGGCCATTGGCACTATTACACCGTAAACATTAACATCTACTGCAATATATGGCGTAAGCTGATTATCAGAAATCCACTGATAAAAAGCCCTAATAATATAGGGCTTATTAGAAGTCATATCAGAAGACATTAGACTAAAACATACCTAAACGTATTTCACGTTCATCTTCAGTTAATGATGCTTGAAATGATTCACGTTCGAATAATTTCAACATATAACCTTTAAACTCTTTAGAGCCTTCACCATCAAGTTCAATGCCTAAAACAGGTAGACGCCATAACAATGGTGCTAAGTAACAATCGACTAAACTGAACTCTTCACTCATAAAGTATGGTGCTTCATTTAAAATTGGAGCAACACTTAATAAGCTTTCTTTAAGTTCTTGACGCGCTTTAGCAGCTGCATCTGCTGGACCATTTAAAATGATTTTTGCAAGGCTATACCAATCTTGCTCAACACGATGCATCATCAAACGGCTACGGCCACGTGATACAGGGTAAACTGGCATTAATGGTGGATGAGGGAAACGTTCATCTAAATATTCAATAATAATTGATGCTTCGTATAATGCTAATTCACGGTCAATTAACGTTGGCACTGTTCCATAAGGATTTAGGTCTAATAAATCTTCAGGTAAGTTAGCTAAATCAACTAAGTGAATATCAACGCCAACACCTTTTTCAGCGAGTACGATGCGAGTTTGATGACTATACATATCATCAGCGTGAGAATACAAATTCATCACTGAACGCTTGTTTGCTGCTACGGCCATAATGCCTCCAAAAAATCTTTAATAAAAAACTAATAAAGGGGGCCAAAGCCCCCCAGAAATAAAACGCTGTAAATTAACACTATTTGTTAATGTACATCTTTCCAATATTCAACTTTAAGTAAATAAGCAAAAATGAGGAAAATAAATAAGAAACCTATCACCCAATAACCCATTGCTTGTCTTTTAAGCTTACTCGGCTCACCGGTGTATTCTAAAAAGTTTGATAAGTCACGAGCAAAAGCATCATATTCTTCAGCAGTCATAGAACCGCCAGTTGCTTCACTTAGGTTACCGTGTTCATCCATAGTACGAACACCTTGTAAACTTTGTAAAACGTGTGGCATACCTACGTCTTTGAATACCGTATTGTTAACGCCAAATGGACGGTTAGGATCAACATAGAAAGAACGCAGATAAGTGTATATCCAATCAGGACTACGTAAACGCGCTTCTAACGTTAAGTCAGGTGGCGCGCTACCGAACCACTTAGCGGCTTCTTTTGCAGGCATCGTATTGGTAATATGATCACCGGCTTTCTTACCGGTATACATATAATTGGCTACGCCGTCTGCTTCGCTAATACCTAAATCTTCGAATGTACGATTATAACGTTGGTACTGTAATTGGTGACAACCTAAACAGTAGTTAATGTATGACTCAAAACCACGTTTCAACGATTCTTTATCTGATAAATCGTTATTGGCTTTGTCTAGATTTACACTTGGACCTGCAGCTAATGCCAGCATAGGTACAACAGCTAATAAAGCTAAAATAAACTTTTTCATTATCCTGATACCCTCTCTGGAACTGGCTTGGTTTTCTCGTTCTTGCTGTAGAACCAAATGGCTACAAAGAAACCGAAATAACCGAGTGTTGCAATACGACCAATAAAGTTAGCTAAATCAGTTCCTGGCATTGTACCTAAAACACCTAGAACGATAAAACAAATAGCAAACTGAGTAAGGTTAATCATATGTGCTTTACTACGGAAACGCAGAGATTTAACCGTTCCTCGGTCAAACCAAGGTAGAGCAAATAGTACGCCAATAGCCGCAAACATGGTGATCATACCAAGTAACTTATCAGGTACAACACGCAAAATAGTGAAAAATGGTCCAAAGTACCAAACAGGTACAATATGTTCAGGAGTCTTTAAGTTATTAGCAGGTTCAAAATTCGGCGCTTCGATAAAGTAACCGCCACCTTCTGGAGCAAAAAATAATACCCAACAAAAACCAATTAAGAAAATAACAACTGCCACTAAATCTTTTACTGTGTAATAAGGGTGAAATGGTATCGCATCAACAATATCGTATTTTTCTGAATACTGTTTGTGGAATGTAAACTTACTTAATTCTTCAGGTTTAACACTACCTTTTTTCTTCTTAATATCAGTACCTTCAGGGTTATTAGAGCCTACTTCATGAAGGGCTAAAATATGTAAAAACACTAAAATAACAAGAACAAGTGGTAAAGCAATAACATGTAAAGCAAAGAAACGATTTAAGGTAGCACCAGAGATAACATAATCACCTTTGATCCAAATTGTTAATTCTTCACCAACAAAAGGAATAGCACCGAAAAGAGAGATAATAACCTGTGCACCCCAATACGACATATTACCCCAAGGTAATAAGTAACCCATAAAGGCTTCAGCCATAAGTACTAAGAATATCAACATACCGAATATCCAAAGTAACTCACGAGGTTTTTGGTATGAACCATACATCATGCCGCGGAACATATGCATATAAACAACAATGAAAAACGCTGACGCGCCCGTTGAATGCATATAACGTAATAACCAACCGTAATCTACATCACGCATAATGTATTCGATTGAAGCAAATGCACCTTCTCCAGAAGGCTCATAACTCATTGTTAACCAAATACCAGTAACAATTTGGTTAACTAAAACTACAGAAGCTAAAATTCCGAAAACATACCAAAAGTTAAAGTTTTTGGGTGCAGGATATTGTGCAGCATGCTTGTTCATCGCATCCATTAGCGGTAAACGTTTTTCTATCCAAGCCATAAAATTTGCAATCATTATGCTTCTCCTGGACTTATACCGATAAGCAATGTGCCATCAGTTGGGAAAGAGTGCTCTGGAACAACTAAGTTTGTTGGAGCAGGTACACTTTGAAAAACACGACCTGCCATATCAAATTTAGAACCGTGACATGGACAAAAGAAACCGTCTTTAACGCCTGAAACGTGTTGTTCAAAATCACCTTTGTGGTGAGTAGGAGCACAACCTAAGTGAGTACAAACGCCTAATGCAACCAAAATCTCAGGATTAATTGATCGATATGCATTCGTTGCATAAACAGGTTGTTGTGGTACTGAAGAACCAGGGTCTTTCAATTGATCGTCATGTGCAGCTAATGTAGACAAAACTTCTTCTGTTCTACGAACGACATAAACAGGTTTTCCTCGCCATTCAGCGCGGATTAATTGACCAGGTTCTAATTTACTTACATTGACTTCAACCGGAGCACCAGCAGCTTTCGCTTTAGCACTAGGGTTCCAAGATCCAATGAAAGGCACAGCCAAACCGACAACACCAACACCGCCCACTACCGAAGTAGCTGCAGTTAAAAAGCGTCGACGGCCGTTATTCACGGGCGCATTGCTCATTCAAAATCTCCAAATAACATTGTTTCAAACAAATTCGAATTATTATTCTCACATCCTTTTACAAGCATGTGAGTAAATACTTTCCAATTGTTTGCCCAAACTTGCGACAAAAAATTTTTCTGATAATAAAGAAATACACACTTTTTTACAAGTAAAAAAAGAGAAACATCAGTTATATATCTATATTTTACTGACTTTACCAAATTCGTACTCAAGCTAAATACGAAAGATTATTATTTAAATAAATTCGATAAAAAAACAGTTTATATTTACTTGTTTTATAAAAAGGATAAGACCTTTCATATGGAGTGTTTTTTACGTTTCAGCATGAATCTATGTACTAGCGTAGAACAAAAACACTGTTTTTACCCGTTTTTCTAAATAGCAGGTATAAAAAAACCGACATAATGTCGGTTTTTTGAAAACGTATAAGGTAAATATTAACGTTTTGAAAATTGTGGCTTTTTACGAGCCTTGTGTAAACCAACTTTCTTACGTTCAACTTTACGAGCATCACGAGTTACGAAACCAGCTACACGTAGAGAACTACGTAAAGTTTCATCGAACTCCATTAATGCACGAGTAATACCGTGACGAATTGCGCCAGCTTGACCAGAAATACCACCGCCTACTACAGAGATGTTGAAGTCAAACTTTTCTAACATTTCAACTAACTCTAATGGTTGACGAACAACCATACGAGCAGTTTCACGT
>CAJWBY010000167.1 GCA_913020705.1 uncultured Colwellia sp. | reverse complement strand
CACCCACCATTGTTTTGCTTTTCCCTAATGGATCGGCTTTTATTCCCAGTGCATCGAATATTTGTTTTTGTCGCACTCCTGCTTTGGTGGTTGTTCTCAGGTGGATCACTTGAGTTTGGTGTGGATATTCACGCATAACTACAAATTCGACCCACTACCCAATTCTTATCCTACCTAATTAATAAATTACTACCAAACCAATCTAAAAGCACTTGTCTATAATGCTCAGATTTACGTGTCTGAAGATGCTCAAGAGGGTTGAAATTATCTGATAAAACCACCCCCTGGCTATCATCAATTTCAACCAACCTATGTTTCAACCATTGCTTTTGTTTTGTTGATAAGCTACCTGACTCCAAATTTATCTTGTTTTTTGATGCTAAAAAAATAAAATCATTAAAGTCGCTACCTGGCTCCGAAATAAAAACGGAATATTGTGGAAAAACCTGTAAAATTGTACGCCCTACAGCGGCTAAAGC
The DNA here is from genome assembly GCA_913020705.1 of uncultured Colwellia sp. The sequence continues at coordinate 8,853 of CAJWBY010000167.1, read as the reverse complement.
CTTATTATTTCCATTTTCCCAAAATGATACAAAGTTGATTGCCAAAATACCCTCTTTAGTCATCACCTTTTTTAATTGCTCTAAGGTTTCTACTGTTAATAGGTGAGCAGGCTCAGTACCCCCTGTAAAACAGTCATGAATTATCAAATCATACGGTCCAGTGAGACGACGAATTTCATAACGTGCATCACCCACAATTGCCTTACCCGTTGGTTTATAATTAAAAAAACTCACCGCAGCATCGGCAACAGCCGGATCAATTTCCAGTGTGTCTGTACTCAGTTGGTATCTTTGATCTAACATATTTGCCATGTGTCCCGCGCCAAGACCTACAATAAGCGCATGCTTCATCGGTGACAGGGCAAGTGATGGAATTAAAGTTGCTATTCCCTGATAGGCTAATAATGTTTTCCCTGTTGACAAACTAGCTGCGCCGATCATTGACGCATCAGAAGTTAAAAAACGAAGATCATTGCTTGCTTGGTCAATAACACGCACCCAACCATAAAGGCTTTCTTTCTCTGATTGAACCTCAAATTTAGACTCATCAATTTTGCCATAGCCCGCATCAACAATTTTAGGAACAAGAACACAACTAAAGGTTAATAATAGAACTACGGGTAAAACAGTTTTTTTACATAATAGCTTTGTTTTTTCATAATAAGCAATACTCATAGCTAATGCCATAAGTAAAAACCCCGTACCCATGAGTATTTCACGAGAACCATACTTTGGAAACAAAAAGAAACCTAATAGTAATGTACCTATAACACTGCCCACAGTACTGACTGCATAGATTGAACCGGCGCTGGAACCAACGGCATCCATGTCTTTAGTTGCTAATTTAATAGCAAAAGGGCTGACCATTCCAAGGAACGTCAAACTAGGTGAAAATAACAATAACGCACTGCTAAATGCTCCCCCTCGTAATCCCAATTGATCTGTCACTAATAAGACAGGACGAGTAAGCCATGGAATTAATAATGTGAGAAAGCCAGCAAAAGCAATAATCAAAGAGAGTCCTACCCGTTTCTCTGAATCGGCCCAGCGACCGCCAATAAAATAGCCAATTGACAAAGCAATCATAGTGACAGAAATTAAAGATGACCAAACATAAATACTCGCACCATAAAATGGTGCAATCATTCGGGTTCCAAGCAGTTCAATAACCATAACACTTGACCCTGTAATAAAAACTATAAAATATAGGCCTAGACTTGTCAGAGAAGTATTTAATTTATTTTGTTTCATAATTTATATGCAATTAATATTATTTTTGTTGATAACATTCTGTCTCTTGCAAAAGGTCACCACCATCTAGTCCTGATACTGTTGACCAAAGATGTGGTAGGGTGAGTTCAGTCAGCCATTCAGGTCCTTCATCTTCTTTAAGCATTGCAATAGTCGACGCACTCCCTGCAATAACACAAAAATCAGCAACCACACTTACTGAAGACATGTATTTAACTGGCCAAGCGGTTTTTGGATTGAGCACATGGCTATAGCGAGTTCCATTAAGCAAAATAAAACGTTCATAGTCTCCACTACTGGCTAGCGCACCTTGAGACAAGGACAATGTCTTAATGACTGCATTCTTTTTTCTTGGATGACGAATACCAATGCGCCATGGACTACCATCTGCTTGTGGGCCAATAATTTTGATATCACCACCTAAGTTAATTACCCCATTACAAACTCCTGATTCTAAGCATAACGTTGCAGCACGATCAACAGCGTACTCTTTTACAATACCGCCAAAATCAATTTCCAGGCCAGCCACTGAAAAATTAAGAAAGGGAGGAGCCCAATCTAAGCGCTGCCAACCTATCTTTTCTAACAGCTTATTTAGAGTGCTTTGTTCAGGTATTTGATCCGTATCAAAACGCCATGCTTGTCGCAACTTCCCCGAAGTAACATCAAACAGACCATCACTTTGTTGAAAGCATGTCGCGGCATAATTTAACAAGCCGGCAGTTTCTTCATCAACTGAAATTTCTTTGCCCGTCGCGGCATAAGTATTAATTTTAGTTAAAAAACTATCTGACTTATAACGTGAATACTTTGCTTCTAATCGATTAACATCGTTAATAACCAATTGAGCCGCTTTTTCAGCATTCTTTTTACTTGTAGCAAATAATTGTATTTCGCAAGGCGTTCCCATTGCTTTAAAGTTAAAGGAAAAATATTTCATTTTAACTTTAAAGCGCCGCACCTATAACTAGAATGCATAACTCCAGGATGCGGTTAAAGCACCTTCTCTTTCAATTTGATAACCGTTAACATCATCTTGTATTGGTTGTAACCATTCAAAACCGAAGCTATTTCCAGCAAATTCACCACTGGGGACAGAGGCATTTAATCCAAAACCAATATCCCAAAAACGCCCCCCATGATTACCAGGAAAATCCATAGGTCCCGTTCTAGAACTAAATTCATTAAAATCATGCTTAATCGAACCTTGAACGCTGTATACCCCTCGTACAGAAGTAGAGAGCCAATGAGTCAGTTTATAGCTTCCCCAAGCGGTAGTTTGAAAGCTATCACCAAGGCGATAGCCGGAATCATTTTTGTCTTCCATTCTTATCGCCGCATTAACTTGTGCTCCCCATGCCCAGTCATTGTTATCACCTGAATAAGTGATATTAGGTAAAAAATCCCATGTACCACTACCTAATTGCATACCAAAATGAACAATACTTTGATCTTCTCTGGCTATTCTTCTAAATTTCAAGTCCACATCGCCTGTAGGTGCACTCACGCCAAGTCCAAGGTGTAAATGATGCCCTTCTTTATCATAAAGTTTAAATAAAGCGCTCATACTGGTGTCACCAACGCCACCAGTGGCATGCCCACCAATGCCCGTATGCTCATGAACACCAAATACAGCATCTGGCCGCCCAGCAAGCTCCCTTAAATTCATTTCCATATCAACAAACTGGGGCATAATCATCAAATTCAACCAATCAGTTGGTGCATACATAATATTAATCATATGCATATTCATATCCATGTAGGGTTGAATAAATCGACATTTTTGGGTTTGGCTACAGGCATTATTAACCACTGCTATGTCGCTGGCTTTATTCGTTCCATGTAACACGTCGCCTGCTTTACGACTGTACATAAAACGATAGCCCACCATAAAGTCGCCTGCATTACTCATCATGTGGCTATTCATAACTCCAGCAGGAGAGCTATGATTGCCATGATGACCCTGTTGATTATGACTGCTATGCATTGCATAGTTTGCCTGGCTAGATAAAGCATTCAGGTCTACTGAGATAGCAGCATTAGCAGTAAATGAGTCAAAATCAGAAAACTCATCATCGCCATTTCCTGACAATGATAGAAAGCCGGCATGGGTATAATATTCAAAACCCGCTTCTAGTTTTACGCCCTTAACAAATTGTTTTGTAATAGTAACTCCACCACTTAATGCGCCAAAAGCTGCTAAACGATGGTCACTGGAAAAATTGTCAGGTAATTTTTTCGGGTCAAAAGGTAAGCGTTTATTTTTAACATTTAGTAGACTTTCATCGACGACACTCCCCGATCCGTTTATCAAATTAAAATGATCATCTCGTACATATTCCACCCCATTATCAGGATTATTTGCATCGACCCATATTTCCCGCCCCTGTACATCAACAGCACTTTTACTAAATGCTTGTTTAGAGGTTAAGTAAGGTTGATAAAAATCAGCTGAACTCTGTGAATAATAACGAACTCTCGGCGTTACCGTCCAACCAAAGCTGAATGGTTGCACCCATTCAGCATCAAAGGTGTGAGCATTTATTCCCCAATCATCATAAGAAAATGAATAGCCAAGATGTAGAGCAGCATTTAGTGGTTCAATATATTGAACATATTTTGAACTAAGTGATAGTTGGTTTCTATTATTAGGCCGCTGTTCAAGCAATGCTTTAACATCACCAACAATTGGAATAGTTGTATCTAATGACACAGAAGCAGGATCAACAAAAATAACCGTCATTGCTTTATATGGATTTTCCATATAACCAGCACTATTTGTATATCCCAGATTGATATCTAACAGTGCATTTTTATTTATAATCTGTGTAAGCCCCGTATTAACTCCCCAATCTTGTTTATTTCCATGTAGAATTTCTGAACCACCTCGTAGCTCAATCTGATTTTTAAATGCTGTTTTTGTTAGATAAGGGGAAGCATCATGGTCAATTATCGCGGTAGTGTCACTATTGGTATAATTCACGCCTAGATTTAGACTCGTTAACTTCTGATTAAAGTCCCAACGTCCACTGACACCACCATATCTCGATTCATAATCATTTTCTAATGACAGCCCGCCACTGATATTAATAGTAGCCTCATCCCACTCATAGCTTACTTTAAAGTCGCCTTGTTTACGCGTTTCAGGAGATGCAGAAGATAAAACATGAACTAACTGAGAGTCTGTCGTTAAATTTTGTGATAAGGGATTAAGGTTATGATCTAAAGCTATCTGACTGTTAATAATAGGAGAAGCTCCTACCGTAGTAACACCAGAGGCGGAATTTTCTTGAATAGGGCTGTTACCCCCAGCAGCTAATGGAGAGGTGGTAACCGGAGTAGCCCCTGACCAAGTATCTTGGCTATAATTAAAAGCAAAATTGATACGATCAGTTAAGGAGATGTTTGAAGCTAAATTAAAAGTATCTACTTCAATGGGGTCTCTATTATTAGGCACATTAAAAATTTCTCGCTTACCTTCTTGATAATGACTGTACTGTATGTCAACTGTGTCTTTTTCTGCTGCTTTAACTGGCGAGACCAATAAACCGGGCAATATTAACGCAGCAGAGGTAAGTGCTTGTAAGGTATTAGATCCTGAGTTTTTTTGTTCTACTGAATCCTGTTTTTCTTTATTAATAGCAACCACAACCACCGCCCCCAGTTGCAGAACTACTACTGACTGAAGCCTCGCGACTGCCGTAATTATGAGAGCGTAAGGTACTTTGTAAAGGATGAGGATCTAATGACATATGTTGTTTTGCAAGATTGCCCCGTTCCCATGGCTCAACATGAGCACACCCCACTAGTTGAGTTACTAGAAGCAATATCAGAACAACAAGCTTGGATAATTTCATACCGCGGATGGTGTAAGCTGAATCAAGATACTGGAGATTTAACAGCTGATTCGGATAATAACAACTGAACTTGCTTATGTAACTCATCTGCTTGACCGGAACGAAAACCTAAATGAATATGGCGAATAACACCTTTTCGGTCAATTAAATAAGATGTTGGCATAGCTATAACGCCCAGGTCTTTTGCACATGATTTTGTATTATCTTTCGCAAGCATAAAGTCAACGGGGTTTTTGCTTGCAAACCTTGTTGCATCTTCAGTAACTTCATCTAGATTAATACCAATAACTCGCAAGCCTTCAGAATGATATTGATTATGCAAGCCATTTAAAAAAGGAAAGGATTTAACGCAGGGAGGACACCAAGAAGCCCAAAAATCAATATATACAACCTGTCCTTCAAAGCTTTTTAGGTCTACTGGTTCACTAGTGTTCAATTGTGAAAGTACGCAAGGCGCTATAGCTTGACCTACTTCTTGAGAATTTGCAGTATATACAAAAGTAGTGCCTAAAAGGACTGAGAATAATAGGTTTTTTATCAAATTCATTTTTTTAAAAAGCAGTTTGTTGATAGCATACCAAATGTGTAGGTTTACTGGAATTGGCGAACAACAATATCAGTTCCCGTATGAGTATGGTCAGCTGTCATACAATGCCAGACGACTTCAAAAGCCCTTGCTCCCACATTTGTTTTATTAAGTATCATTTGATAAGTACCTGCTCCACCGTTCAACTGTACACCCTCACTAAAGTCAGCATCGCCAGATATAGTATCTGTAGTACTGGTTGCTTGCGTTCCTTTATATAACTGTATGTTAATAAACAGACCGGTTACAGGCTCTGACAAATCTTTTATCTGGGTAAAAAGTCCCTCAGGTTCACCATTACCATCGTCAAAACAACTAACTGCAGCAAGTGCCGTTGCACTTGCACTAGTTCCATCAGCGCCTAAGGTAGCTCCAGCGCTATGTGATAGGCTACAAGCACTGTATCCAATTGATGCTATCAATAATGATAGATTAATACATGATTTTATTGATTTCATCTTATCTTTAAAATTTATTTATACGATTTAAAATATAGAACATTTGCCAGAATAATCTTTTTAGTTTAACACCTTCCTTAAACACTAGACGAAAACAAAGCTTTTACAGATTGAGTATAAAAAGAGCAAAAGTTCAGTGTATTAAAAAGTAAGCCAGATAAAGAAATAGCCAGTTATGGAAATAACTGGCTATATTAACAATCTCAAGCTTGCATGAACTAACATGCTTTTTTAGAAAGCATGTTACATTCTAGTCAGTTGTAGACCTATTCAGTTGGCCAAACCTGTGTTCCATCAACTTCAATTGTCATATCACGATCCAGTTGTGCTGCAGAATGCGTGACTACAACATCAACACCATCGCCACAAGACTCAGGCATATCACTTGTACGACTTACTGTTAGTGATGCAGGAGAGTTATAGCCATTTAGATCTTCGCCACCATCAAATATAGAACCCACTGAAGGCGTCCATAACATGACTGTTGAATCAGAAAAACCACTAGTACTAGTCACTTCACAAATATCAGCAATAGCCACTATAAATTTGACAGTTTTTGCACAAGAAGTTGGCTCAATAATAACACCACTTGTTCGAAAAGGAATGAGACCAGTAAATCCTGCTTTTAATTGATTACCATACGCATAATAGCCAAGCGAATTACCCAAATCGTCTTTTATCGATTCTTGTGTTGTAAATACATCGTTACTCTGAATAACTTTCATCGGGCTACCATAGTTTGAAACAAAATCAGTTAGGTCTTGCTCAACAGCTTCGCCATCTACAGTTATTGAAGAATCTTTACCATCTGGAAAGACAACAACAGTAGCTATTGTATCAATTACAGAAGCTCCTGTTTCGTCCTTACAACCATGACCAATGACTTCATTATTATAATCGCTACCATGAAAAGCACTATTTTCATCAATTGTTGGTGTTTGTAACCTAGTGTGAGCAGTTGCCATTTGACTTGCTACAAGAGCAACCCCCGTGATTGCTGTTAATACGATTTTCTTAGTTGTGATTTTTTGCATTATTTTCTCTATGATCAGTTATTTAAATGAATTGCTTCATTAACATCAAAGCACTATCCATGCCAAAAAAGTAAAGAAAATAAATCAAACAAACCCTTTCTAAACAAATGATAACGATTATCAATAATATTTGTATTTAATAATATTCAATTTTACTTTATCAAAATAACTCTAAATTTCGACCAAAAATACATTGTTTCTTTAGAAAATAGGGGATATGCCCTACTTTTTTAATCAAGATTATGAAAATTACAGGTAAAACCAAATAAAATCAAATAAACAAGGCATATCCCAACAAATTATGATTTAAATAACATAGTTTAATTATTAGGCGGTTATATTGGCCTTAAATTAAGCCAACCTCTAGGTGCAATTACCTTCTTTTTAAGGAGATAGATAAGGAAGCTAACCTTAACAAGCAAGGCACCAATAGATACTGCGTAAGCCGGATCAGCTTGTAGTCTGAGGGAGGAAAAGTCGTATAAATGGCACAACGGGCAGACTGATTAGGTTCGGTAGTGATCATTGAGCAGCTAGCTCACCTAGTCAAATTATTCCCCGAAATACAAACCCTCATTTTCAGCCAAAAGTTGTCATTCAATAAATTTGCAAACAATATTTATGACACACCTTTTTGTTGATTTCATTATCTATTAAACCCACCAAAAGCTCCATTTTTTCAAAACCCAGTTTAAAAGATTGTTTTTAAGGATATTCATGGGATAAAAAAGAAAGAAAATTTGGCCATCGCCTATTCACTTTCATTTTTTACTGTATTTTATTACAAGATTTAAATAGCTATTAGGCCAACAGCGAGCATTCATGTGTTGAATGTTATCTAAATCTGTTTATTCTTGTAATATATGTATGTTATCCCGCATAGAGTTATTAGCGTCAAGGGTTTCAATCAACAATCAAACAACCTAGCAAGCTAGGTTACACGGGTCTAGAAAAAAACTTGTAGAGTTTAAAGGAAAATTATGAAATATTTATTTGCACCTGTATTAAGCATATTATTAATTATAGGTCCTGTTTATGCTGTAGAAAAGGCAAGCGAAGAACGACTTGACGAAATAGTCAAACAAGGTGTCCATGTGATGCCATTTGATTTAGAGCTAACGATTCATATTTTTTCTAAAACTGCAAAAGGAGGCGTTCAAGAAGTTATTGTTAAAAACCCTGGTAATAGTGAACAAATAAAGTTAATTCGTAAGCATTTGTTTAAAATTTCTGCTGAATTTCAGCGAGGTGATTTTTCTAATCCTGCAAAAATTCATGGCGATAACATGCCAGGCTTAGGGGAGTTACGGAAGGCAAAACTCAATCAGATTAATGTTGTCTATGAAGATTTGCCCAATGGAGCAAAAATCATTTATTCAACGGATATAGCTTCGCTTGTAACAGCTATTCACCAATGGTTTGAAGCCCAATTAAGTGACCATTCTCGTCATGCGATTTCAAGGCATTCCAAGCATAAAATGCACCATAAATAAGGACATTAATTAATCGCATCCCGAAAGCTTAACAATGCTAATGTTGTGCAGCGTTAAGTAGTTTGTGAAATATTGTAGTTCATATGAAACTCAGTGAAATACGGGTATAAACATTACCCCCACGGTTTTTCATAAAAACCTTACTTGTCCGAGCATTGAATCTAGGTTAGCAAA
>CAJWBY010000166.1 GCA_913020705.1 uncultured Colwellia sp. | reverse complement strand
CGAGCACCATACCAGAACGACATTTTACGTTTTGAATTTAAACGTTTAAGTTGATCGAATATGTGAGAACGCATTGGTGCCATACCAGCACCACCACCAACAAAGACCATTTCATTATCAGTTTCTTTAGCGAAGAACTCACCGAATGGACCTGATATAGTAACTTTATCACCAGCTTTTAAACCAAAGATAAACGATGACATTTTACCGGCTGGCAAATGTAAACGTCCTGGAGGCGGCGTAGCAATACGCACGTTAAGCATAATAATGCCTTCTTCTTCAGGATAGTTTGCCATTGAGTATGCACGTAACGTCGGTTCATCAACTTTTGATTCAACATCAAAAAAGCCGAAATGATTCCAATCGCCTTTGTACTGTTCATCAATATCAAAATCGCTATATTTTACATGATGCGCCGGCGCTTCAATTTGAATATAACCACCCGCTTTAAACGGTACAGATTCACCATTTGGTATCTGTAGTTTAAGTTCTTTAATGAATGTAGCTTGGTTATCATTAGAGATAACTTCACATTCCCATTGCTGAACGCCGAAGATTTCATCTTCTACTTCAATAACCATGTCTTGTTTAACAGCGACCTGACAGGCTAAACGACAACCTGTTTTGGCTTCACGCTTAGTGATATGGCCAGTTTCAGTTGGAAGAATATCACCGCCACCTGAATGCACATCAACACGACATTGACCACAAGTACCACCACCACCACAAGCAGAAGGAATAAAAATCCCTTGTTCTGCTAATGCACCAAGAAGCTTACCACCAGCAGCAGTTACTACTGCTTTTGATGGATCGTCATTTATACTTATCGTTACGTCACCTGAAGAAACTAATTTAGATTTAGCAAATAAAATTACTAAAACCAACGCTAGTACTATCACGGTAAACATCGATATGCCGAGAATTATTTCCATCGACTTTTCCTTAAATTATCTAGGGTCTGAACCGAAATTACTTATTGTAATCAATTATTCAGACCGATATTTGCCTAAAGTGAAATACCACCAAAAGAAAGAAAGCCAAAAGCCATCAATCCAGCAGTGATAAACGTAATACCTAAACCTTTCAAACCGTCTGGTACGTCAGAATATTTCATCTTCTCACGTAAGCCAGCCATCAATACAATAGCGAGCATCCAACCTACACCAGAGCCAATGCCGTAAACAACACTTTCACCTAAGGTTAAGTTTTTAGCTACCATGAAAGATACTGCACCAAAGATGGCACAATTAACGGTAATCAATGGTAAAAATATACCTAAGGCTTGATACAAAGCAGGGAAATATTTATCTAAAGTCATTTCCAGTATTTGTACTAAAGCGGCAATAACACCAATAAAGGTAATAAAAGATAAAAAGCTCAAATCAATTGAATCTTTCTGCTCTGTAATACCCATTATGCTATCTAAAGCACCCGGAGCTAAAATGGCTTGATAGATAATTTGGTTCACAGGAACCGCAATACCTAATACAACAACAACTGCAACACCTAAGCCTATAGCTGTACTAACTTTCTTAGAAACAGCTAAGAAAGTACACATACCAAGGAAAAAAGTTAATGCTAAATTTTCAATAAATATGGTTTTAACAAAAATACTTAAATAATGTTCCATGAAGCTAATCCTTCTCTACTTGTTCTGGTTTCCACTGACGAATTGCCCAGATGATTAAACCAATAATGAAGAATGAACTAAATGGTAAAACTAATAAGCCATTTCCTTGGTACCAACCACCGTTTTGAACTAAAGAGAAAATCTCATAGTTAAACAAAGTACCAAAACCAAATAATTCACGGAAAAATGCAACAACTATTAAGACTGCACCGTAACCTAAACCGTTACCAATGCCGTCTAAAAAGCTTACACCTGGCTTTTCTTTCATAGCAAAAGCTTCTGCTCGGCCCATTACAATACAGTTAGTAATGATCAAACCAATGAAAACCGAAAGTTCTTTCGATAATTGGTATGAAAATGCTTTTAATACTTGATCGACCACAATAACCAATGACGCAATTATTGCCATTTGCACGATAATACGTACGCTTGACGGTATATGATTACGAATCAGTGAGATAAATAAGTTAGAGAAACCCGTTACTAGCATTACGGCAATGGTCATTACCAAGGCATTTGCTAGTGAACTTGTTACAGCTAAAGCAGAACAAACACCTAGTACTTGTAACGCGATAGGGTTGTTATCAACAACAGGTCCAAATAGAACCTTTTTAGTATCTGAAGACATTAGTTCAAACCTCCATCACGAAATTTAGTAATAAATGGCCCATAGCCTTCATCACCTAGCCAAAAATGTAAAGTATGCTGCACGCCATTACTGGTTAATGTAGCACCAGATAATGCGTCAACACCATGAACATCATCTTTTTTAGCGCCACCTTTAACAATTTTGATGGCAATCTTGTTGTTGTCATCAAACATTTTTTTACCTGGCCATAAAGCTTTCCATCTAGGGTTAAGTACTTCAGCACCTAATCCAGGGGTTTCCTTATGATCTGAATAAACAACACTTTTAACGGTATTTAAATCATTAGCTAAACCAACATAGCCATACATTAAATCCCATAAGCCTAAACCTACAATAGGTAGAACAATGGTATCTAATTGACCTTGTTCATTACTAACTAAATATACAACAGCGCTATTAGCGCGGCGGTTAATACCTGCTATATCATTCTTAGGCTTTGAACTTTTAGCAAGATCACGAGAATCAGAACGTTCATCAAAAATATCTGTGTTGCCTTCAATAATAGTCCCTGAATCTAGGTCAATCATTTTAGCTTCAACATATTTTTCAAATGTTGAAACGATACTTTTAGGTTCACTGCCTGAAGCTTTTATATTTTCAGCTTGTAAGGCCATATCTAACAAACCTGATGCTTCAAGAATCTTAGTTTGCTTATCAAGTAGTTTATTTGCTTGTTGTAACGGCTTTAAGCTACTAGCAGCAATAGAAACTAATGCTGCACAAACAAGACAAACTAAAAATACAAAGCCAATTGTTTTAATTGGAGTTTCTTTTTTACTAGACATTGCGAGCAAGCCTCCGTTTGATATTCCCTTGAACAACAAAGTAGTCGAAAAGAGGGGCAAATAAATTAGCGAATAAAATAGCTAACATCATACCTTCTGGGAATGCGGGGTTAACAACACGTACTAAGACAACCATTACCCCAACCAATGCACCAAACCAATATTTACCAGTGTTAGTGAATGACATTGTTACAGGGTCTGTCGCCATAAACATCATACCGAAAGCAAAACCACCTGTAACTAAATGCCAATACCATGGCATATCAAACATTGCGTTCGTATCACTACCAATATAGTTAAACAGTAATGAAGTAAACACCATACCAGCAAAAACACTTAATACGATACGCCATGAAGCAATACCTTTATAAAGAATGTATGCACCACCAAGGAATATTGCTGCGGTTGAAACTTCACCGACTGATCCAGGAATAAAGCCCCAGAACGCGTCCCACCAATTAGCATTCATAGCAAAATCAACTGAACCAGGAACTGCTGCTGCTACTGCACTTAATGTTGTAGCACCAGAGTAACCATCAACAGCTACCCAAACAGCATCGCCTGATATCTCACCAGGATATGCAAAGAATAAAAATGCACGACCGGCTAACGCTGGGTTCAAGAAGTTTTTACCTGTACCACCAAATATTTCTTTCGCAATAACGATACCGAAAGTAATACCTATCGCGACTTGCCATAATGGAATAGTTGCAGGCAGGATCAACGCAAATAGAATTGAGCTAACAAAGAAACCTTCGTTAACTTCATGCTTACGTACCGAGGCAAATAAAACTTCCCAAAAGCCACCAACAATAAAGGTAGTCGCATAAATAGGTAAGAAAAACATTGCACCGTAAAGCATCATGCTAAAGATGCCAGGCTCAGCCGATAAGCTGCCTCCAACAAATTCGAACAAACCTACTTGCCAGCTATCTGGTAAAGCATAACCTGCAGCTAATGCTTCAGTTGCTTGAAAACCAATGTTGTACATGCCAAAAAACATTGCAGGGAATACAGCTAACCATACAGTGATCATGATACGTTTTAAGTCAATGCTATCGCGAACGTGGGTATTACCTTTGCTCACTTGACCTGGAGTAAATAAACCAGTGGCTACCGCTTCATATAATGCGTACCACGTTTCTAGCTTACCGCCTTTTTCAAACTGCGGTTCTATATCTTCAATATACTTTTTCAAGCCCATGACTAACCTTCCTTCTCTATTGTGGTTAGGCATTCACGAAGAATAACCCCGTAATCTGTTTTGCCTGGGCAAACAAATGTACATAAGGCTAAATCTTCTTCGTCAAGCTCTAAAGCACCAAGTTGCTGCGCACCATCGGTATCACCGGCACATAAATCACGCAATAACATTGTTGGGAGAATATCTAATGGCATAACACGTTCAAAGTTACCAATTGGTACCATTGCACGAGGACTTCCGTTAGTTGTTGTGGTCATATTGAATAATTTCTTAGGGAAGAAATGAGACATATATGCACGTGTTACAGAGAACTTGTTAGGACCTGGGTACATGTAACCAATGAACTCTTTTTCTCGACCTTCTAGAATCAACGAAATTTGTACATGGTAACGACCTAAATAGGCATGAACACCTTTAGAACTTGCACCTGAAAGTAAAGAGCCAGATACAACACGTAATTCACCGTCAGTACTTTCGCCAGAAAGTAATTCGTTTGTACTAGCACCTAAAAGGGTTCGTACTAAACGAGGGTTCTTAGCAGCAGGACCCGCAAGAGAAATAATACGAGTATTATTTAATTCACCTGTTACAAACAGTTGACCAAAGGCGATAACGTCTTGGTAACCTAAGCTCCATGCAGACTTTTCAGCACTAACAGGCTTTAAGAAATGCATATGTGTGCCAACTAAACCTGCAGGATGTTTACCCGCAAATTCGTTTACTTGTACATTAGCTTCAACTGGAATATTTGCACCAGGAGCTTTACTAACAAAAACTTCACCGTCGGTTAAACGAGAAAGAACAGTTAAACCATTTTTAAAGGCTTCACTTTGTTCATTAATAATTACTTCAGGGTCAGCAGCTAATGGGTTGGTATCCATAGCGCTAACAAAGATTGCAGTTGGAGTTGTATCAATAGCTGGAACTTTACTAAATGGACGTGTACGTAATGCTGTCCATAAACCTGAATTAACAAGGTTACTGACAACATCTTCACGTTTTATTGAGCTAAGTTCATTTGTGGTGTATGAAGTAAACGTTTCTTGTTCATCGCCGTCAATTTCTATAACGACTGATTGTAAAACGCGTTTTTCACCACGGTTGATTTCTTTAACAACACCGGCAGCATGAGCTGTGAATTTAACGCCTGAATTCTTTTTGTCTTCAAAAATAATCTGGCCTTTTTTTACACGATCATCCACTTTAACAAACATGGTTGGTCGCATACCCACAAACTCTTCACCTAATGTTGCAACGGTTTTGATGGCGTTGCCATCATGGATTACCTGCTGGGGGGAACCAACAACAGGAACATCCAGACCTTTTTTTATTGTAATCATAAACACATGCACTACTTTTGATGGGAGTATCAAAACCAATTATTTACTTACCTAACTAAGCTTCAAAAAAATCTCTTTTAGAAAAACTCGTTATGTAAAACAAATTATCGATTTCAGTGTATTTCAGTAAGTTACTTTATTTTTATCGCTAACCTTTAAGTTAGTTATAAGAAAAAAGACCCACTGGCTCTAAGTTAAAATTTCTGGCGCAATTTTAACACAAAAACCCTAAATCTATCTACGATCTCTGTTACTTTAAATTACAATTTAGCTGAATATTCTTGATTTCGCTCATTTATCATGCAAATAATTTATGAGACATAAAAAAACCGACATTTTATGTCGGTTTTTTATCGTAAATACGAGTATTTAATACTAAAATTCATTTCTATAGAAGGTGGTTAATCTCAGTCAGTGTATTGACATCAGCTTCATAGTTAACATCTTCAATACCAAAGCCAAATAGCTTCAAGAACTCTTGATGATAACCAACATAATCAGTTAACTCATCAATATTATCTGAACCTACTGTATTCCAAATATCAGTAACTCTTTTTTGAACACTATCTTCAAGCTCTTTATGATTTTGGCGATAACGATTTTGATCATCTAAACGTGGTGTTTCACTATAGATATTGTCAACAAAAAGGTTTTGAATTTGCTCAATACAACCTTCGTAAGTACCATCAGATTTCATCACTTTAAACATTGCTGAAATATAGAGTGGCATAATAGGTATTGCTGAACTTGCTTGTGTTACCACAGCGTTTAATGAAGTAACGTGCGCTTCACCATTTAAGTTTTCAGTTGAATTATTAATAGCGGCTGCAGCGCGATCTAAATCTTCTTTCGCTTTACCTATGGTCGCTTTTCCGTATATTGGCCAAGTTAACTCTTTCCCGATATAAGTATAAGCAACTGATTTAAAACCTTTAGAAAGAACGCCAGCTTCATTCAAAGCTTTAATCCATAATTCCCAGTCAGCGCCACCCATGACATCAATAGTGCCTTGTATTTCAGCTTCGTTAGCTGCTTCAACCGAAATCTCATCAATAATACGTTTTGACGTATTTAAATTTTTAGTTGTTACACTTTGACCGATAGGTTTTAACGTTGAAGAATATACTTCACCCGTATCTGGATCTGTGCGACGAGGAGAAGCTAACGAATAAACGATTAAGTCTATTTCACCTAACTCAGCTTTAATGGTTTCAATAGCTTTGGCTTTGATTTCATGAGAAAACGCATCGCCATTAATGTTTTTTGACCAAAGACCTGCTTCGTCAGCTGCTTTCTGAAATGCAGAAGTATTGTACCAGCCCGCACTTGCCGTTTTCTTTTCTGTCGGTGGTTTTTCAAAGAAAATGCCTAATGTCTTAGCATTATTACCAAATGCTGCGGTAATGCGTGAAGATAAACCGTAACCTGTAGAAGAACCAATAACTAATACATTCTTTGGTTTAGTTTCAGCTTGCTGATGTGATTTCACATAAGAAATTTGTTCATTCACATGAGCTTCACAACCAGCTGGGTGCGCATTTGTACAAATAAAACCACGAATTTTAGGTTTGATAACCATAAGAAGACCTTTTAATTAATACTATTTTTATCGCCAAACGACTTGGCAATCTAATAATTATTCAATATTTTTTGCGATATAATTTCAAAATTTTCGCATAGTTTACGCTGCTTTATGGAAAATGAGGTATGACCAGTAGATTTTCAACTCATAATCAATACTCAAAACAGCTATCTATTTTGATAATATGCTTTCAACGTTAAGTCATTGTATTCACGCATTGACATTAAAAACGCGCTATACGACTTCCATACTTTGGCAAAACCAGCATCATTCGCAACCTGTTCATCCAGTACTTCATTCGTATGTTTTTTTAGTGCAGCCATCACTTCAGGTGGAAATTCACGTAATTTTACTCGATGCTTTTCAACTAACGTTTTCAGTGCAATATTATTTCGAGCGTTATATTCATCAAGCATGTCCTGATTGACAGCTCGTGCGGCTATTTCAACAATTTTCTGTAAGTCTTTAGGTAATTGAGCAAGCGCCTTTGCATTGACTAAGAACTCTAAATTAGTACCCGTTTCATGCCAAACAGACGAATAATAATATTCTGCCGCTTGATGAAAACCAAATGCCAAGTCATTATATGGGCCAACCCATTCAGAAGCATCAATAGCACCACTTTGTAACGAAGAGAATATTTCACCTCCAGTTAAGGTAACGGGTATTCCTCCTGCACGCTTAAGTACTTCGCCACCAAGACCAGGTATGCGCATTTTCAAACCTTTCAAATCTTCCATTGAGTTGATTTCTTTTTTAAACCAGCCCGCAAACTGAGCACCAGAATTACCGCCAGCCATAGGTACAATACCAAATGGCTGATACAGCTCTTTCCAAAGCGCTAAACCACCACCGTAATGCAGCCATGCATTTAATTCAGTTGCGGTCATCCCAAAAGGAATTGCGCTAAAAATAGGTGATGCAGGAATTTTACCTTTCCAATAATAAGCACCACTATGTCCCATTTGTACCGTACCTTGTGATACAGCGTCAAAAACTTCAAAACCAGGCACTAGTTCACCAGAACCATAAACTTTCACGGTTAAACGTCCGTTACTCATTTCATCAACGTATTGAGAGAATTTTTCAGGTCCCATGCCCAACCCTGGAAAGTTCTTAGGCCAAGAAGTTACCATTTTCCACTGATAAGTTTTTGTTGCCTTATCTTCTACACTCGTTGTTACTGTACTTTTTTCATCGCCACAAGCAGTCAATAAAAATACACTCGAAATAATTGTTAACGTTAACTTTTTGAAGCTATTTGTAATATTCATTTTCAGTACTTCCTTTCTTATCCATAAATAACGTGAGGTAACCAGGTTATTAACTCAGGCCATACAGCCAGCATTAACAATAATAATATTTGAATAATAATAAACGGTATAACACCTCGATAAATATCAGCAGTTTTTACCGCTTTATCAGCAACACCCCGTAAATAAAACAATGCAAAACCAAAGGGAGGTGTTAAAAATGAGGTTTGTAAATTTATCGCTATCATTATGCCTAACCAAATAGGATCGAGTCCCATCGCTAATAAAATTGGTGCGACGATTGGCACGACAACAAACGTAATTTCGATAAAGTCTAGGATAAATCCGAGTAAAAATATGACGAGCATTACTATAAGCGTCGCACCCAGAAGACCGCCAGGCATTTGAGCAAAGAAACCTTGTATCAATTCTTCTCCACCAAAGCCCCTAAATACCAAGGAAAATAACGATGCACCGATCAGTATTAAAAACACCATTGAGGTGATTTTTAATGTATTTTGCATTACCGATGTTAAATTTTGAACTGTTAGTTGTTTTTGCCAAAGTGCGAGTAATGTTGCCCCCATTGCTCCAACACCTGCAGCCTCTGTTGGTGTAGCAAACCCAAAGAGAATAGAACCTAATACCGCAAACATTAATAATAAAGGAGGGATTAATGCGCTCAAGACAACTTGAATTTTTGTTCTACCTTCTGAAATACTTTCTACTTCATCCGCTTTTATACTGGGCACCATTTCTGGTTTAAAAATAGCAATACCAATACAATAAGCCATATAAAGTAATACCAATATAAAGCCTGGAATAACGGCACCCGCAAACAAGTCTCCAACTGAAACTGTTTCAGGGCTGAAAATTCCCATATCTAATTGTGCTTTTTGGTAAGCACTCGACAATACATC
>CAJWBY010000165.1 GCA_913020705.1 uncultured Colwellia sp. | reverse complement strand
TCCGTGAAGGTGGTCGTACTGTTGGTGCTGGTGTTGTATCTAAAATCATGGCTTAATTCTCTTTTGAGAAATAGCAGGTTTTAGTTCTCACGAGAACTATAAAAAAAGACGCTTAGGCGTCTTTTTTTATGTCTGAAATTTATAGATTTTCATAAATTGTAACAAATACCTTTGTTTTAATTCTTAGTAGCAGCTTTATTATTACTTTTTTTAGATTATAGTAAACTCATTATAGTTATAGGATACAAACTCATGAGTAATGAAACTAAAAAGATATTAGTAGTTGATGACGATATGCGCCTTAGAGCACTTTTAGAGCGATATTTAGTTGAACAAGGTTTTGCTGTAAGAACTGCAGCGAGTTCAGAGCAGATGGATCGTTTACTTGAGAGAGAAAACTTTCATTTATTAGTATTAGACCTTATGTTGCCAGGAGAAGATGGTTTATCTATTTGTCGCCGTTTACGTCAACAATCAAATGATATGCCGATTGTTATGTTAACAGCAAAAGGTGATGAAGTTGATCGTATTATAGGTTTAGAACTTGGGGCAGATGACTACATGCCAAAACCATTTAATCCTAGAGAATTATTGGCGCGTATTAAGGCTGTATTAAGGCGTAGAGTACAAGAAGCGCCAGGAGCACCCTCCCAAGAAGAGAATATTGTCTCCTTTGGAGAATATCAACTAAATCTTGCAACGAGAGAAATGGTTAAAGGCGATATAAACATGCCACTAACGAGTGGCGAGTTTGCTGTATTGAAAGCACTTATTACTCATCCTAGAGAGCCTTTATCACGTGATAAATTAATGAATTTAGCGCGTGGTCGTGATTATTCAGCTCTGGAACGTAGTATTGATGTACAAGTTTCCCGTTTGCGCAGAATGTTGGAAGTTGATCCCGCCAAGCCTCGATATATTCAAACAGTTTGGGGATTGGGATACGTATTTGTTCCTGAAGGGAAAGAAGTTGCGTAGTGTTTTTGATCTCTATAAATACGCTTGATAAATTAATCCTTAGCGGTGGAAGTTAATCTATGAAAATATTGCCACGTAGTGCTTTCGGGCAAACTGTTTTGTTGATTGGCTTTTTACTGCTTATTAATCAAGTCGTGTCTTGGGTATCAATGGTTTATTACATTATTCAGCCTAATACGCAGTTAACTAATGAGCTATTAGCAAAGCAAGTACGTGTAGTACTTATTGATATTGATGATGATTTATTAAGAAAAGCTTTTTCTACATCGTTTCAGGAAAAAACGGGTATTGAAGTTTATCGAGAAAGTGACGCGTTATCATCTGGATTAGCTGAAGCTACACATCTTGTTTATCGTTCTAAAGAGATGTCAAAACTGCTTAATGGCGAAGCTGAACTTAGACTTACTCAAGGCGGTGATGAGTATATTTTTTGGATCAAACCTCCTCAAGCTCCTCATCATTGGATCAGGATCCCGCTCTCTGGTTTAGAAGAAGCAAACTTCTCGCCATTAACTGTTGTGTTGATGTTTCTTGGGTTACTCAGTGTTATTGGAGGCTGGTTATTTGTTAGGCAAATAAATCGACCTTTGAAAGCGTTACAAAAAGCTGCACAAGATGTGGGGCGTGGTGAATTTCCTCAACCTTTAGCTGAACTTGGTACAACAGAAATTGTTGCTGTAACTCAAGCTTTTAATCATATGTCTCGAGGAATCAAACAACTTGAAGAGGATCGTAACCTATTAATGGCTGGGATCTCTCACGATTTACGCACACCATTAACCAGAATTCGTTTAGCAGCTGAGATGATGTCACAGCAAGATGAGTTCCTAAAAGACGGTATTGAAGGTGATATCGATGATATGAACAGTATCATTGATCAGTTTATCGATTACATACGCCATAATAGTAAAGATAAAGCTGAACCTAGCAATCTTAACCATTTGATAAACGATGTTATGCAAACAGAGCTTATTTCAGGCCGACAGATAAATTTTTCGGAACAAGAGTTACCTGATATACCACTTCGTTTCGTCGCAATGAAAAGAGCGGTAGCTAATCTTATACAGAATGCTTTACGTTACTCTGACAGCGATATCGATATTACGACAGGGATTTCAAATGATAGAAGTACTGTATATTTCTGTGTATGTGACTCTGGTCCAGGTATTCCTGAAGATGAAATTGAACATTTATTTCAACCTTTTACCCAAGGTGATAAAGCACGCGGCACGGAAGGAAGCGGTTTAGGCTTAGCAATAATTAAGAAAATCGTGAATACACATGGTGGAGATATTCAATTAACAAATCGCGAAAAAGGTGGTTTGTGTGCAAAGGTGTTGTTGCCGATTAAATAAACTTGTCAGAATAAAGTAATATGTCTTCATCCTGAACATATACGCTCATTGCCATCCATGGTAACGCGTTATACCGTTCATCCTGACCTTGGTCACTCTTTCACATCCATGTGATCGTGACATACCGTTCATCCTGACCTTGGTCACTCTTTCACATCCATGTGATCGTGACATACCGTTCATCCTGAACATAAAAAAGCCGCTAAACTATAAAGTTAAGCGGCTTTTTATTAGAACACTTAATACTCAGACGTTATAGCTGAGGTCCTGCTTTTACTAATGATTGACCATTGTCAGTATCAGTAAATTTATCAAAGTTATTAACGAAACGTTTAGCTAAATCAGCTGCTTTGCTATTCCATTCTTCTTTGTCAGTGTAAGTATCTCGAGGGTCAAGAATATCACCTTCAACACCATCAATTTTAGCTGGAATTTCTAAATTAAATAAAGGTAGAACTGTCGTTTCAGCACTATCAATTGATCCATCTAGAATTGAATCAATAATTGCTCGAGTTGCTTTTATTGATATACGTTTACCTGTGCCATTCCAACCAGTATTTACTAGATACGCTTCAGCTCCTACCGCTTGCATACGTTTACGTAATACTTCTGCGTATTGTGTTGGGTGTAAGCTAAGGAACGCTGCACCAAAACAGCTTGAGAATGTAGGCGTAGGTTCGGTTATACCACGCTCAGTTCCTGCTAATTTCGCTGTAAAACCAGACAAAAAGTAATATTCAGTTTGTGCTGGAGTTAGTTTTGATACCGGAGGTAAAACACCAAAAGCATCAGCGGTTAAGAAAATAACCTTTTTCGCATGACCTGCACGAGAAATAGGTTTAACAATGTTTTCTATATGATCGATTGGATATGAAACACGTGTGTTTTCAGTTTTAGAGTTATCGTCAAAATCAATTTTGCCATTTTTATCAACCGTCACGTTTTCTAATAATGCATTGCGACGAATAGCATTGTAGATGTCTGGTTCATTTTCTTTACTTAAGTTGATGGTTTTAGCATAACAACCACCTTCAAAGTTGAAAACACCATTATCATCCCAACCGTGTTCATCATCACCGATAAGTTGACGTTTAGGGTCTGTAGAAAGTGTTGTTTTACCTGTGCCAGATAAACCAAAAAATACGGCTACATCACCTTCTTTACCAACGTTAGCACTACAGTGCATTGAAGCAATACCTTTTAAAGGTAATAGGTAGTTCATCATTGAGAACATACCTTTCTTCATTTCTCCGCCGTACCAAGTACCGCCGATTAATTGAATTTTTTCAGTAAGGTTAAATGCAACAAAGTTTTCTGAGTTAAGACCTTGTTCTTTCCATTTATCGTTGGTGGTTTTTGCACCATTCATAACGATGAAATCAGGTTCGTAATCTTTCAGCTCTTCATCAGAAGGGCGAATAAACATATTTTTAACAAAGTGAGCTTGCCATGCAACTTGAGTGATAAAACGTACTTTTAAACGAGTATCGTCATTTGCACCACAATATGTATCAACAACAAATAAGCGTTGTTTAGAAAGCTGAGTTGTCACTAATGATTTTAAGTGATCCCAAGTTTCTTGTGTCATAGGTTTATTATCATTTTTACCTTGATCTGACCACCAAACAGTATCACGACTCGTATCATCGCGAACAATGTACTTATCTTTAGGTGAGCGACCTGTAAAAATACCCGTGTCGACATTAACAGCGCCAAGCTCGGTTTCTACGCCTTTATCAAAACCTGTAAGATCAGATTTTGTTTCTTCAGCAAAAAGTAACTCATAAGATGGGTTATAAACAACCTCGGCAACATCATTGATGCCATATACAGATAAATCAATTGAGCTTTCTAAAGAAGCCATAGCGAATACTCTCCTAAAAGTATGACGGTGAACATTAAAGTATGTTAAACATTTTTGAGAGCGCAATTTTAGGCGATTAATGATCAAAACGAAAGTAAAATTTCTTTCGTTGTGAAAGTTTTCACTATAACTTTCATTTATAGTGGTGTGGCATGAAAAAAAGTGATTAAGTATTTATGCACTTATTTATATTGTTCGGTCATGTGAACTTGGCTTTTATTATTAAATAACAGTTACTTGATTTTTATAATGCAAAAAACATTTATTGAGTAACTATATATTATGCAACTGATTTGCATAAGTTTTGAGATGAGTTTACTTATGAAAAGTAGAAAAAATAAATAAATAAATGTTTTGTTGCGTAAGAAAATAATCGCTAATGAAAGTTATACAAAACTAAAACTGAATAATTATTCCACATGAATTTCAGTTATATTATTTTATTTCAATAGGTTACTTGTAAATGTAACCTTTGAATTAGAAAATGTCAGTGTCATTGGTCTCATTAGCGTCATCTGAACCGTCAAGTATTTCACCACTATTGTCTTGTGTTACATACTCTGTAGGGGCTGTTCCTAATTGAAAATATTCAAAATAACTGGTTTTATCGGTCTTATTTGTAAGTTTCCCTGTAGTTTTATCAATACGTACTGAAACTATATCAACAGGTTGATCAAAAGATTCTTCTGGATAATCCTTCAATGCAACTTCCATAAAATTTATCCATGCAGGTTGTGCTGATAATGCACCGGCTTCTGCACCAAATATCTGTTTTTTGACAATATTACTGTTAGAACGAGTGCGCCCTAAATTTCTGCCTGGATCGTCAAACCCTATCCAAGATGTTGTGACTAATCGTCGACTAAAACCAGAAAACCAAGCATCTTTAGATTGATTGGTTGTACCTGTTTTTCCTGCGATATCTCTGCGCTTTAATGCTTTTGCACGCCAACCGCTCCCTTGCCAGAAAGGTTTAATATTCCAGTCAGCACCCCAAATAACTGCATTGAGCGCTTGAGTAACTAAGAAAGCATTCTGTTGACTGATAACCCGCTCAGCTTTAATGAAAGGCAAGTGAGTTTCTTCCGAGGAGATGTTTGAAATATGATCAACTTTGTCTTGGTTATCTTCATCATCACAAAATTCACAGGCAATAGCTGGGTTTGCTTGAAATAGAACCTTACCGAAAGAATCTTCTATTCTGTCTATCAAATAGGGTTGGACCAAAAAACCACCATTAGCAAAAGTAGCAAACCCCGCAGCAACCTCTAAAGGGGTTAATGACGCTGAACCAAGCGCAAGTGATTCATTATGTGGTAAGTCATGTGGTGCAAAACCAAATGATGCAAGATGAGGAATAATTCTGTCGAGACCTACAGATCTCAACAAGCGAACAGCGATAACATTTTTAGATTGTGCTAATGCTAAACGAACCCTAATGTCTCCATCATAAGTAGGCGGTGAATTTTTCGGACGCCATACTGTACCTGAACTCCTGTCCCATATATCTATCGGCGCATCATTTACTAGGCTTGCTAGAGTAAAGCCATTTTCTAAAGCTGCAGAATAAATGAAGGGTTTGATGTTCGAACCTACTTGACGCTGTGCCTGTGTTACTCGATTAAATTGGCTTTGCTTAAAGCTGAATCCACCTACTGCTGCTTTTATAGCGCCGTTATCGGGTGACAAAGAAACTAGAGCAGAACTGACTTGTGGAAGTTGACTTAATTTATAACCCTCTTCGGTTTCGATAACAAAAACAACGTCACCATATTTCAATATTTCATTTGCAATTTTAGGCACCGGACCTTGTATTTCATCGTTGATGAATTCTCGTGCCCATGACATACCTTGCCAAGAAATTTCTCCATCTATTAGTATTTTTTGATTATTATTATCAATATCAAAAAGTTTAATATTTGCAGATTGTTCAACAACATTAGTTATAACTGCAGGGATGAGTGTTTGATAACTCTTTACTTTTTGGAGTGCTTCAATAATTTCGTTATCATCAAGTTTATTTGATAAACCATCTTGGTCTATGTCTTTATTGATGTTGCTTTGTTCTTGTCGTAAAGATTTAATAGCACCACGATAGCCATGACGTAAATCATAGGAAAGCATGTTGTTTACAACTGATTCTTTTGCTGCATTTTGGAAAGTTGAATTAACCGTTAAATAAACCTTGTATCCGCCGGTGTAAGCTTGCTCTTTCCCGTAGAGTTCAATCATTTCTTGGTGAGCCATTTCGGCAATGTAAGGGGCGTTCAACTCGATTTTGGCACTGTGCCTTTTACCAGTAATAGGCGCATTGTTTGCTTCAGACCATTCTTCAGAATTGATATATCCAGCGGTGAACATACGCTGTAATACAATAGAACGATTAGCTTTGGCATTCTTTGGAGAGCGTATAGGGTTTTTTGTAGATGGTGCTTTTGGTAAGCCAGCAATAACCGCTATTTGTGCTAATGTCAGATCTTTGGCATCTTTACCATAATAAACTTGGGCTGCTGCGCCAAACCCAAAACTTCTATGACCTAACGGGATCTTATTCATGTACAGCGCGAGTATTTCATCTTTAGTCAATAAACTTTCAATATGAAAAGATAAAAATATTTCACGAATTTTACGTGTATAAGTAACTTCTCGAGTTAAGAAAAAATTACGCGCGACTTGCATGGTAATTGTACTTGCACCGCCTTTGTTTTTTCCCATTAACTTGCCTATTACCGCTCTCCCCATCCCTATAGGATCGACGCCAAAATGCAGATAGAAACGATCGTCTTCACTGGCTAAAATAGCGTTGATAAGTTGCTGTGGGAATTCGTTAAGTGCTAAGGGAATACGTTTTTTTTCACCAAACTGATTAATTAATTTATTATCAGCACTAAAGATTTGCATTGGCGTTTGCCATTGCATGTCTTTTAATGAGTTAATATCAGGTAACTCACTCCTCATTGAGAAATATAAAGCAGCTAAAGACAAACAAGCTAAAACGACTAAAAATAGCCCTGCTTTTATGAGGCGTTTAAATGAAAGCATTAAATATTCTCTCAATATTGGACAAAGAAACGATTAATAACACTAGTATATCCTGTAAAAGCATGTAATAAATGTATTTATCATAAAATTGTGCCTAATATATAACAATGTAATTAAGTTTATTTGCTCCAACTTATTTTAGATTGTGTTGTTATAAGTAAGTTTACTCATTCAGTGGGATGTTATGTTCAGCCGTTTTTTTAAAAAAAATACATCTTTAATCGTTGGTATTGATATTGGTTCACATTCAGTAAAAGCGGTTTTGATAAGCCAAGATGACAATGGTTATGTTCTTGAAGCTCTAGCAACAGAGTTTATGCCTCGCGGTGCAATCATTGATCGTGAAATTCAAGATATTGATGTGGTAGGTAAAGCTGTAGCAAAAGTAAGAAAGAAAATCACATCAACAGTTAACCTTGCTGCAGCAGCAGTTTCCGGACAAACAGTTATCACTAAAGTGATATATATGGACGTAAATTTGTCTGAGCATGAACTTGCTAGTCAAATTGAAATTGAAGCTGATAGCTTAATTCCATACCCTTTAGATGAAGTTCGCTTGGATTTCGAAAAACTTGATATAAATGAATCAGACCCTTCTAAGGTTAACGTTTTATTGAGTGCGGCCCGCACTGAGTCGGTGGAAGCAAGAGTCGCCGCTTTAGAAGTTGCTGGATTTCAAACGAAAGTTGTTGATGTTGAGTCATACGCGGTTAGTCGAGCTTACGACCTGAGTTTATCGCAATTGCCAGATGACGCTAAAGACAAAACTGTTGCTATTGTTGATGTTGGCGCTGTAATGACTTTATTTTCAGTAACCGATTCAGGTAAACATATTTATAGTCGAGATCAGCTCTTTGGTGGAGAACAATATACACGTTCAATTGTTTCTTATTACAACCAAACCTTTGAAGAAGCAGAGCATGCAAAAATAACGAATGACTTACCTCCGAATTATACGTTTGAGGTTTTAGGGCCATTTCATACCATCTTTACTCAACAAATTCGCCGAGCAGTTCAAATGTTCTTAACATCCAGCGGTAAAGTTAAGGTTGATTATATTATTGTCTCTGGAGGGAGTGCTAATGTAGAAGGCCTTGAGGCCTTGCTAACTGAAGAACTAGGCATTCATACTATTATTGCTAATCCTTTTAAATCAATGACTATATCGGAAAGTATTGATCAAGAAGTGTTGGATAAAACAGCATCTCAATATATGGTTGCTGCAGGTTTAGCATTAAGGAGTTTTGTGTCATGGCATTTATAAATTTACTCCCATGGCGAGAAGAAGCTGAAAAAGCTAAAGAACGTCAGTATTTCACCATACTAACGGTTGTTGCTGTTGTGGCTTTTGCTATTGTTTTTATTATTAGCCAATTTTATCAAATGCGTGTCGATGGTCAAAATACACGTAATCAGTTTTTAAATAACGAAATCCAAATATTAGATACACGTATTGTTAAAATCAGAAATTTAAATGAAAAGAAAAAAGAATTACAAAAGAGAACGGGGGTTGTCGAACAACTTCAACGCAGTCGAAATGTTGGAACACAAGTCTTTGATGAAATAGCAAAAATAGTGCCTAACGGTGTTTACCTAACAAGTTTAGAAAAGCAAGGGAATAGCATTAATATCATAGGAAAAAGCGAATCAAATAACCATCTTGCCAATATGATTCGTGAAATAGAACGCTCTTTATTATTTACCGATGCAATATTAGAATCAATCACGACTAATAGTACACAGAGCAAATTGCTAAGTGATTTTAAAATGCGAGTGCGCATTAAAGGGCTGGTTAACGAAGGCGAAGATGGACAAGTGCAAAAAAATGGAGGTAAGTCATGAATATAGACTTATCCCATTTTTTTGAACAATTTGAGGGGTTAGAAGCCGATAACATTGGACAATGGCCAGAGGTTGCGAAAATAACACTGGCTATCTTTTTAGCAGTAGTAGTGTTTGTTTTAGGTTATCTATTCTTAATAAGTGACAAAATAACGCAGTTAGACCGAAGTGTGGCTGAAGAAGTATCACTTAAAAGTCAGTATCAAGCAAAATATCATGCTGTCGCTAATTTAGAGTTATTTGAACAGCAAATGAAAGAAGCCGAAGCGCTATTTGCTAATCAACTGAGACGTTTGCCTGAAAGCCACGAAAC